>JBIJED010000393.1:0-3904 GCA_044343785.1 Azospirillales bacterium
GTGGCCGCGGGCGCTGGCCGTCTCGGGCACGCCCTACGGCCATTTCGCCCCGGTGGCCACCCCGTCCGTCTGGCGCCTGGGCGACCAGGCGGCGGTCACGCCGTCGCTGACCGGCGACGGCATGGCGATCGCGCTGCACAGCGGACGCGTGGCGGCGGAGGTGCTGCTGGCGGGCGGCGGTGCGGACGGGTACGACCGCGCGCTCCGCACGCTCGTCCGGCCCCAGCTGTCGCGCGCGCTCCTCGCCCAGCGCGTGCTGGAGACGGCGGCGGGGCGGCGGACGGTCCTCGCCCTCGCGTCCCTCTGGCCGGGCCTGCTGCCGGCGGCGGCGGTGGCCACGCGGCTGGAGGTCGGTCAGCCCGCGTGATCGGGCGCGAAGCCGGCCAGGACCTCCTCCTCCACCGTGAGGTGCAGCCGCAGCAGCGCCTCCAGCGCGAACAGGGTGCGGCGGATCTCCCCCGCCGCGGCCGGATCGTCGAGCGCCGCGAGCGCGCCGAGGCGGTCGACCAGCCCCTCGATCTCGGCGTGCATCCGCACCAGCGGTCCCATCGGGTCCCGCCCCCCGAGTCGGCGCCCCGCCTCGGGATAGAGGGTCCGCTCCTCCGCCCGCTGATGGGGCAGCAGATCGTCGCGCAGGCGCGCGGCGATCTCCCGCAGGTCCGACGGGGCCTCGCCGTCGGCTTCGGCGGCGGCCCGCAGCCGATCGGCCAGTTCGCGCAGGCCCGCGTGCTCCCGGTCGCGCTCGGCGAGCCCGGCCGCGGCGGGCAGGGGAACCGCCCCCTCGCCGGATCCGGGCCGCAGGGCGGTCAGGGCGAAGAGGATCGCCAGCACGTCGATCCCCTCCTGCAACAGCGCGCCGGCCAGCGGCGGAAGGTGCCCGAACGCGGCCGCCACCATCGCCAGCACCGACAGGCCCATGCCCCCCGCGATGGCCCGCATCGCGATGCGGCGCGACCGGGCGGCGATGGCGATCGCCTCCGGCACCCGGTCGATGCGGTCGACGAGCAGGACCACGTCCCCCGCCTCGGCGGCGGCCGCGGTCCCCGCTGCGCCCATGGCGATCCCCACGGTCGCGGCGGCCAGCGCCGGGGCGTCGTTGACCCCGTCTCCCACCATCGCCGTCGGCGCCCGCGCCGCCTCCTCGCGCACGGCGGCGACCTTGTCGACGGGCGACTGGTCCGCCAGCACCGCGTCGAGCCGCAGGGCCCGTCCGACAGGCGTGGCGGCCGCCGCGCGGTCGCCCGTGACCAGCACGATCCGCGTCACCCCGAGGGCCCGCAGGCCGGCCACCGTCTGCGGTGCCTCCCGCCGGATACCGTCGGCCATGACGAAGGCGGCGCGCGCCGTCCCGTCCACGGCCAGCCAGGCGATCGAGGAGGCGGAGGCCGACACCTGCGCGGCCACCGCGAGGCCGCCGGCGGGGTCGATGCCGGACGAATGCAGGTATCCCTCGGACCCCAGCATCAGCGCCCGCCCCTCGACCCGTCCGGCGATGCCGCCGCCCGGCGTCTCGACGACGGCTTCCGGAACCGGGA
The DNA here is from genome assembly GCA_044343785.1 of Azospirillales bacterium. Taxonomy (GTDB): domain Bacteria; phylum Pseudomonadota; class Alphaproteobacteria; order Azospirillales; family Azospirillaceae; genus CANGXM01. Next base: position 1,536 of record JBIJED010000393.1, read on the forward strand.
GCGCGACCCCCCGGGCCCTGGCGACCGCGACGAGGGCGGCCGAGGTCGGATGCCCCGACGCCTGCGCGAGGGCGGCGGCGAGGCGGAGCGCCTCCGCCCGGCCGAGGGCGGGATCGGCATCGATGGCGGCAAGTCGCGGATGGCCGGGCGTCAGGGTCCCGGTCTTGTCGAACAGGACCGTGCGGACCCGGGCGAGGCGCTCCAGCGCGCCGCCGCCCTTGATCACGATGCCCCGCCGCGCCGCCCGTCCGATCCCGGCGACCAGGGCGACGGGGGCCGCGAGGATGAGCGGGCAGGGCGTCGCCACGACGAGGACCGCGAGCGCGCGCACGGGATCGCCCGTCGCCGCCCACGCGGCGGCGCAGACCACGGCCGTGAAGCCGACGAACCCGACGGCCCACTGGTCGGCGAGGCGCGTCAACGGGGCCCGGGCCGCCGCCGCCTCCCGGGTCAGCCGGACGATCGCGGCGTAGGTGCTGTCGGCGGCCCCGTGGGTCGCGCGCATGCGGAACGCCCCGCCGGCGTTCACGGCGCCGCTGCGCAGCCGGTCCCCGGTGGCACGGGCGACCGCGCCGGCCTCGCCGGTGAGCGCGCTCTCGTCCAGCGTCGCCGACGTGTCGTCGACCGTGCCGTCCACCGGGACCGTGTCGCCCGGGCGGACGAGGAGCCCGTCGCCCGGCCTGACGTCGGCGACGTCGATCTCCTCGAGCGCGTCCCCGGTGATGCGGACGGCCCGCCGTGGCGCCCGCGCGATCAGATCGGTGAGCGCGCGTCCGGCACGGCCCTCGGCCCATCCCTCCAGCGCCTCGCCCCCGGCGACCATCAGCCCCACGACCGCCGCCGCCGCGGTCTCGCCGAGCAGGACCGCGCCGACGATCGCCGCAAGTGCCACGGCGTCGACGCCGAGCCGACCGCCCCGGAGCGCCGCCAGAAGCCCGACCGCGACCCGGACCCCGACCGGCACCGCGCCCGCGGTCCAGACCAGATCCGCCGTCTCCCCGGCCCCCGCGAGGACGAGCGCGGTTCCCCCCAGAAGGCAGGCGAAGACCCAACCCAGCAGCAACATCGTTCGCATGCGCAGACCCTCGACCGCCGGCCCCCAGATTGCCATGAGCCAGATCAAACGGCGGCAGGGCCGTACGCGCGTACGTCGATCGGGTGGGCGCGACCGCGCAGGCCCATGGACGGCAGGTCCGTCCATCCCGGCGCGTCGGCGGCGAGGCCGGCGGCCCGCGTCAGATCGGCCGAGGCGAGGAGCGCGAAGCCCGCGTCCTTGCCCAGGCTCTCGAGCCGGGCCGCGGTGTTGACCGTGTCGCCGACGACGGTGAACTCGAGCCGCCGCTCGTCGCCGATGGCCCCGCACCACGCCTCGCCCGCATGGGCGCCGATGCCGATCCGCAGACCGGTCCGTCCCTCGGCGATCCGGCGGGCGGAGAGGGCGGCGACGGCGTCCAGCAGGTCGATGGCGCAGGCGAGCGCGCGTGCGGCGTCGTCGGGCCGGGGATCGGGCACGCCGAACACGATCATGGCGCCGTCGCCGATGAACTTGTCGATGACGCCGCCGTGCCGTTCGGCCACGTCGACGACGCGGGCGCGGAAGTCCGCCAGCGTCGCGCCCACGGCCTCCGGCGCCAGCCCCTCGGCCAGCGTGGTGAAGCCGCGGATGTCCGCGAACATCACGACGACCGGCTGCCGCCGGCCCGCCCGCAGGGCGTCGAGCCCGCCGGCGGCGAGCCGTTCCGCGACCGGCCCCGGAAGGAACCGCGTCACCTCGGCCCGCCGGCGTCCCTCCTCCAGCGCGCGGGCGAGAAGTTCGCGCGACCGCCAGGCGGCCACCACGAGGATCGTGGCGAAGGCCGAGGCCATGGCGAGGCGGATCACGTTCGGCGGAAGGTGGTGGAGGAAGCCGATGTCGGGGGCGTCGAGCGGGAGGGGATCGAAGCGGAACGCGAACGACCCGATCGCCGCCAGTCCGCCCACGGCGAGGACGCCGAGCCACGTCTGAAGCCACGGATCGTAGCGCAGCATGCCCGACGCCAGCACGATCGGGAGGAGCCAGAGCGCGGGGGCGAGGGGGATCAGGCTCGTCGGCATGCCCATGTTCACGACGGTCGAGGCGACGTTGGCGAGGAAGAGCAGCACGTCGGCCGTGCCGAAGATCCACGCGTAGGCCCGGCGCCAGCATTCCGGTCGGGCCAGCCGGCGCGACAGGAGGCCGAGCACGACGTAGCCGCCGATCGTGACCAGGGCCGTCATGATCTGGGGCAACCGGCCCGTTCCCGTCGCCAGCACCGCCGGCAGGACCGAGAGCGCGAACACGAGGGCCAGCATCGTCCCCACGCCGATCCGTACGATCGCCACGATGCGCT
>JBIJED010000394.1:0-3902 GCA_044343785.1 Azospirillales bacterium
CTGATCTGATGGACCCCGCCATGCGGCGCGTGGCGATCGACAAGCATGTGCAGATGCTCTACCGCGCGGAGCGCGCCAGCGCCAGGATCGTCAAGGAAGGCCTCACGCGCGACAACTTCGAACAGCCATCTTTGGGAGAGACCGCGCCGCAGGCGCGTGACCTGCCGATCGAGGTCACCACTCCCTCGATCGCAAGCACGCCAACTGTGCCGAGCGTTACCAGCGCGCCGCAGCCGCCAGCGCCGCCGATCCCGACCTACGATCGATTCCGGCAGCAGGTTTTCCAGGACTGGACCAACGCCTTCCTCAGCTTCAAGACCAATCCTGATCGGGAGAAGAACCTCGATCGCTTGTACGTCGAGAACACGATCGCCCGCGCCCTGAATCTAGTTGACGAGCCAGAGTCGACCATGGCTCTCCAAGGCGCCCGTGACCATAACAGGCTCGACGCCAAGCGGCTTGATCCCGAAGGCAAGCGCGCGCTCTACGAAAGCGCCGAGTTCGAAGCGATCAAACGCGATCCCGATCAGCGCGTCAGAATGGAACGCCTCGCCATGGCCGGCGAGATACTCAATTGCTCGAGGAAGATCGAGAACGAGAACGGCGTATTCTTCAGACTCCAGAAAGACCTCGCCTTCGCCCTCGCCGAACCCGTCTATGCGCCCTATGTCGGCGACGAAATCACGCGCTACGCACGCAGCGATATGGTGAGCGAGACGTTCTTCACCGCCAAGAAGCGCGACTATCGACACACCGAGCAGGAAGCCGCGCAATATGACGCCCAGCAACGGGATCTCTATGTCGACATCCCGGTAAACGTATTCCGTGAGCGCCTCGACAATCTGCGGAACACGGTCATCGACCTGCCGACTGACAACGACGCCGGCGCAGATCTGCTGCGAGAAGCCGACAAACGCTTCCGCGCATACATCAAGACCACCGACGTCAGCATGTTGACCGAGGCGCCAGGTCTCACTCTCGGCGTGATCCCTGTCGGCCCGCCCGGCGAAGAACGCGCGATCAACGCCATGCGCGCCCGTCGTGGCGAACCGCCGATCAAGATCGCGGACAATGTCGCAAAAGAAGCCCGCGCCGCGTTCCTCGCCCCGGAATCTGATGGCTCGACTCTCACCGGCCCCAACGACTTGCTCGAATGGTCCCGCAAGAAATTCCGTCCCGGCAAAGATGCCGGTCTGCTGGAGACCAGCGAGAACGCCCGCGATAGAGCGCTCGCGCTGCAGATTCCGACGGAAGCCGGCCGGGTATTCCGATTTGATGTCGGCCACCATTCCGATTTGAAGCCGGCCACCGTTCCGAGATGAAGCCGGCCACCGCACCGAACAATCACCGGCCACCCCGCCGGGTCCCAAGGCGTTAGCCGTCGGGTCAGCAACTCGGGCATCAGGCTCCTCGTGATCAAGCACGAGGAGCGATCGATGCCGGCGAAGAGAGAGCTGACCATGAGGCAGATACGACAGATATTGCGGCTGGCGCGCGACGGCGTCAGCGCCCGCGAGATGGGGCGGATGCTCGGCGTCGCGCGCAGCACGATCCAGGACAATCTGAAGCGCGCCAAAGCAGCCGGACTGGCCTGGCCCTTGCCGGCCGAACTTGGCGACGAAGTGCTGGAGGAGCGCCTGTTCTCCCGCATCGGCGTGAAGCGGGGATATCGCCGCCGCCCTGAGCCTGACTGGCCCACCCTCGTCTGCGAGATGAAGCGCCCGGGCGTCAATCTGCTCGTGCTGTGGGACGAATATCGCGGCGTTCAGCCGGAAGGCTATAGCTACAGCCGGTTCTGCGACCTGTTCCGTGAGTTCGAGCGCCGTCTCTCGCCGGTGATGCGCCAGGAACATCTGGCCGGCGACAAGGCGTTCGTTGATTACTCCGGCAAGAAGATTGGAATCGTCGATCCCCAGACCGGCGTGGTGCGCGACGCGGAGATCTTCATCGCCGTGCTCGGGGCTTCCAACTACACCTACGCCGAGGCGACCTGGACCCAGACCCTGCCGGACTGGATCGGCGCCCATGTCCGCATGTTCCGCTTCTTTGGCGGCGCGCCGCGCTTGCTCGTGCCGGACAATCTGAAGTCCGGCGTCCACAAGGCGTCCTTCTTCGATCCGGAGATCAATCAGAGCTATGGCCGCATGGCGGCGCATTACGGCGTCGGCGTTCTCCCAGCCCGGCCGCGCAAGCCGCGCGACAAGGCGAAGGTCGAAGCGGGCGTCCGCTTCGCTCAGACCTGGATCCTCGGCCGGCTACGGCAGCAGACATTCTTCTCCCTCGCCGAGGCCAACCAGGCGATCGCCGGCATGCTGGCGCGGCTCAACGATCACGTCATGCGCCGGCTTGGCGTCAGCCGCCGCCATCTGTTCGAGACCATCGAGCGTCCAGCCCTGACCGGTCTCCCCGAGACCGACCATGAGTTCGCCGAATGGGCCTTCGCCCGGGTCTCGCTGGATTACCACGTCGAGATCGCCGGCTTCTTCTACTCCGTCCCGCATCAGCTGATCCGCCAGCAGGTCGACAGCCGGCTGACCGCGCGCATGGTCGAGATCTTCCACCGCGGCAAGCGCGTCGCCGTTCACCAGCGCCGCTATGGCGGCCGTCGGCATGGAACCGACCCCGATCACATGCCCAGCGCCCATCGCCGTTACGCCGAATGGACACCCGACCGGTTCCGCCGCTGGGGCGCCGACATCGGCCCCAATACCGAGGGGTTGATCGTCTCCATCCTGGCGAACCGGCCCCATCCCGAACAAGGCTTCCGGACCTGTCTCGGCGTGCTTCGGCTGTTCAAGGATCTGGATCGCGCGCGCTCCGAGACCGTGGCCGCCCGCGCCGTCGCGATCGGCGCGCTCAATTACCAAAGCATCGCCTCCATCATCTCCGCCAAGCTCGACCGCGCCCCGGACCCCGAGCCCCAGCGGGTGATCACCCACGCCAATCTGCGTGGCTCCGACTACTTCCACTGAAGGACGACCTCATGCTCTCTCACCCCACTCTCGATCTCCTCCACGCGCTCGGCCTGCACGGCATGGCCAAGGGCTTCAAGGAACTCGGCGCCCAACCCGAAGCCACCAGCCTCGACCACGCGGAATGGCTGGCCCTGCTGCTCGAACAGGAGAGCACGCTGCGCCAGCAGAAGAAGTTCGAAAGCCGCGCCCGCGCCGCCAAGCTGCGCCAGGCCGCCAGCGTCGAGGACGTCGATTATCGCGCCGTGCGCGGGCTCGATCGCGCGCTCTTCCTCAAGCTCGCCAGCTGCGACTGGATCCGTGCACGCCACAATCTGCTGATCGTCGGCCCCTGCGGCGTCGGAAAGAGCTGGCTTGCTTGCGCCCTCGGGCAAAAGGCCTGCAGGGAGGACCTCTCGACCGCATACCATCGTATGCCCCGCCTGTTCTCGGCCCTCGCTTTGGCGCGCGCAGACGGACGCTACGCCAGAATCCTGCGTCAGCTCGCCCGCGTCGATCTTCTCATCCTCGACGACTGGGGGCCGGAGACGCTCACCGCCGAGCAACGTCGCGATCTCCTGGAAATCGTCGAAGACCGCTATGACGCCCGCTCGATCATCGTCACCAGCCAGATCCCGATCGACCGTTGGCACGAAATCATCGGCGATCCGACCATCGCCGACGCCATCCTCGATCGCCTCGTCCACACCGCCTATCGCATCAATCTCAGCGGCGAGAGCCTGCGAAAAAGCAAACTTCCCGAGCCCGCCAAACCCACCGCTTGACCGACCCAGAGGACCCCTTCAATCATTCCCTTGACCCAACGGTTCGACGCCTGGGGTGGCCGGCTTCAAATCGGAACGCTGGCCGGCTTCGCGTCGGAATAGGTGGCCGGCTTCAGATTGGAATGCATGGCCGGCTTCGTCGGAATCTGCACTCAAATCCATAGCA
>JBIJED010000395.1:0-3899 GCA_044343785.1 Azospirillales bacterium
CGGGTGGGGACATCTCCGTTCTGGCCGGGGGCGACATCACGGTCGCGGGCGGCATGCTGGCGGTGACGATCACGGCGGGTGGGGACATCTCCGTTCTGGCCGGGGGCGGCATCACGGTCGAGGGCGGCACGCTGGAGGCGACGCTCGGCGACCTGATCCGGCGTGCCCGCAAGGATGACGGGCCGACCGGCCGGGTCAGCATCACCGACTCCACGCTCTCGGTCGGCGGGAGCATCCGGATCGGCGGCGGGTCGGACTCGCTCGTGGAGGATTATGCCGTCTCCAACCTGATCAGCGGCACGAACGCGGAGCGCGCGGGCGTCTACATCGCCGGCTCGACCCTTTCGGCCACCGGCCCGGTCGTGATTCGCGGCGCCTACAGGGGCGTCGAAGCCTATGGCGTCACCACGGCCGGCGTCGCGTTCGAAGGCACGGTCGACATCACGGCCGGCGACTCCGTCCTCGTCGTGGGGCACTACGACACCCAGGGCGTGGCCTCCAATTCCGGCATCCTTTTCTATTCGAACAGCAGCACCCAGGTCCTGGGCGGCGCGGGCGGCGTGAACCTGATCGGCCGGTCGCGGGGCGGGTGGTCGATCGGCCGGGAAAGCGATGCGGTGGCCTTCCTCGGCACGACCGCGCCCGGCGGCGCGGTCATCGTCACCGCCGAATGGACCGGCGAACCCGGCACCTATCCGGCCACCTTCTCGCTCCAGAACGGTCCCGGGCAATGGAAGATCGGTCGCAAGCGCGACGGCACGGCGGCCGAGCCCGGCGCCGTGACCTTCGTCGCCGACCGCCTCTTCATCGAGGACGACAGCCTTCTGGTCCACACCCCCGGCGCCCTCGCCATCAAGACCTTCGATACCGGCCGGGCGATCAAGGTCCAGTCGGACGAGAGCGACGACTTCCTGTTCCTCAAGCCGGCATGGTTCGCGTCCGGCGGCCCCTTCGCTTCGGTCGGTCAGATCGACATCGGCAACGCGGCCGCCACCGGCGACATCGAGGTCCTGTCCCCCCTCGTCTTCGCCAACGGACCGCTGACGTTGCAGACCGGCGGCGACGTCCTCGTGACCGGCGGCCTGACGGCGACCGGCATCGTCGTCCGGTCCGACGCGGACGGCTCGGGCTCCGGCAACGTCCGGATCCTGGGCGCGACCGTGACGGCGACCGACGGCCAAATCCGGATCGGCGGCGGCACGACGGACGAGGGCTTCGCCGTCGGCGACGGGATCGCCCTCGTCGTGTCCGAGGACGAGACCTACGCCGGCGGCGTGATCCTGCGGAACGCCACGATCGCCGCCAGCGGCGGCGACGTGGCGATCCGTGGCCGGGTGGTGGCGACCGGCGATGCGACGCTGGGCGGCGGCGTCATCCTCTCGGGCGACACGACCATTTCGGCCTCCGGGTCCGGTTCGATCCTCGTGGTCGGGCTTCAGGGCGCGACGTCCTACGCGGGCGTCACGCATCTCGGCGGCATCCTCGCCTGGGGCGGGAACGCCCCGGTGATCGAGGCGTCCGGCGGCGGTTCGGTGGAACTGCGGGTCGCCAGCGTCGACACGGACATGGCGGGCCTCCTCGTGGCCGGTTCCACATCCCTGCGCGTCAACGCCGCGGGCGGCCCCGTGTCGATCCTGGGCCCGGCGACCTCCGGTGGATGGGTGCAGTGGAACCTGAACGCGCAGTCGGGCTCCACGCTGCGGGTGGGCGTCGACGCCGGCGGGAATACGAGCGCCACCGACGTCACGCTGGGCATCAACGCGAACTGGTCGTCCGGGACGGTCGAGATCGCGGGCTCCGGCACCCTCACGATCCGGCCCCTCGATCCGGCGGCCGGCCTCGATCTGGGGACCGGCTTCAAGCCGGGGACGCTGCTGTCGTCCGCGATCCTGCGCGACGGCTTCGCGCAGATCGTCGCGGGCGACGCCGACATGACCGGCGACATCACCGTGTCGACGGCGATCAGCGTGAACGATCCGCTGGTCCTGCGGACCAAGGGCGCGATCCGGGTGAACGCCGCCGTCGAAACCCCTGGCGGCGATCTGACACTGGATGCCGAGAGCGCCGCCGGCGTCATCCTCGGCGACGGCGGATCGCTGCGCATCGCCAGCGGCGCCACGCTGACGCTCATGGCCGACCGGCTCCAGCGGACGGGCGGGTCGGGCATCGTCGTCGACACGCTGTCGGGCTTCGGTGAGATCTTCATCACCCCGGTTTCGGTCGCCAGCGTCGTCGTCGACGCGGCCTTCTCGGCCGCCATCTCCGGCAATCTCAGCGCTGCCGCGACCACGGTCACCCTCACCGGGGTGGACGCCGTCGACGTCGCCGCCGGATCGACCCTCGACAAGGGCGCGTGGTTGAACGACCTCGATCTGACCCTCGCCAGCACCTACAGCTTCACCAACGCGGGCACCGGAACGGTGCGCTTCCGGGGCCGGACGATCCGGCAGTCCGCCGGGGCGACGATCAGTTTCGGGTCCGGTACGCTCGAACTGCACGCCAGGAGCCTCGATCTCCAGGGACCCGCGGGCTCGATCACCGGGTCGGGCACGCTCCGCCTCATGCCCTTCACCACCGGTGGCGCGATCCGCGTCGGCACCGGCACGGCCACGGACAGCCTGTCGGTCTTCGATCCGGCGGCATTGGCGAAGTTCACCAACACGGGCACGCTCGCGATCGGTTCGACGGCCATGACCGGTGCCGTGACGATCGCCGGGACCGTCTCGCGAACGGGGGCGGTCGCCGTCTTCGGCAATGCCATCACCGTCTCCGGCACGATCCGCAGCGGAACGTCCGTCACGCTGAACGCACTCACCGACATCGTCGTCGACGGCGGCGAGCTGGGGGCTCTGGGGGACGGCCCGGTGCCGATGACCCTCGCCGCGCGCGCGACCGGCGGGGCGGCCGGCCGCGTCCTCCTGTCGGGCGGCGCCCTGATCCAGACCAACGGCGGCGACGTCGTCATCGGCGGCGGCAGCGGTGCGGAGGATTTCGCCGTCTCGCGCGCCACGTCGGGAAGCGAGACGTTCGGCGTCCTCGTCGACGATACCGCCATCGACGCCGGAACCGGTGTCGTGCGGATCAACGGTCGCCACGCGGGGAGCGGAAACCTCGCGACGATGTCGGGCGTCATGTTCCGCGGCGCGACGTCCGTCGCCGGCGGCGCCGTCGAGATCACGGGCGATTACGCGGGTGGAGCGGGAAGCCAGTTCTTCGCCGGCGTCCACGTCGGCCCCGGGACGGTCACGATGACCGCGTCGGCCTCGCAAATCCACCTCCGGGGCCTGTCGAACGTCGGGTCCGGCATCGGCGTGCTTCCGGGCGGGCAGCTGAAGCTGAACGGGAGTTCGGTCATCCTCGACGCGGGCGGGAGCCGCGGGTTCCTTCAGGTCATGGCCGACGGCGAACTCTCGGTCTTCTCGGCGGAAACCGTCTCGATCTTTGCGAATGACATCGAGCGATCGGGCACCTTTACCCTCGACGGGACCGGCGTGCTCCGGTTCATCAGCGCGCGCGCGATCGTGGTCGGGACCCAGGTCGGGGACCACCTGCGCCTCGATCCCTCGTGGTTCGCCGGCACGATGCCGCAGCGCGTCGTCGACGACGGCTTCTCCCAGATCGAAATCGTAAGCGGCACCGCCCCCGTCCGGATCGCGGGCAACGTCGTCTTCACCGATCCGCTGACCGTCAAGGGATCGTCGGTGACGGTCGAGGCCGGTGTCGAGGTGAACGTCGCCGGTGCCCTCGCAATCGAGGCGACAGCGGGCGCCGCGACGATCGCCGGCAACATCGCCACGGGGAAAGTCGTCGTCTCGGCGACGTCGGAGATCGTGCTCTCGGGCGCGGTCGAGGCCCTGTCCGGCGGCGCCCTCCTGAGCGCGCCGACCGTTACCCTGGCG
>JBIJED010000396.1:0-3897 GCA_044343785.1 Azospirillales bacterium
CTCTGGCGCCCGCGCGCTGGTGGCGCATGCCGCGGGCGACGCGCTCCGAACCCGGGGGCGCACCGCCACGGGTGGTCGCCACCATGGTGGACGCGCCCTTCTATGCCCGGTCGGTGGTCGAGACGCGCCTTCTCGGCGCGCCGGCGACCGCGGTGCACGAGAGCCTGTCGCTCGACCGCTTCGTCCGGCCGTGGGTGCAGGCGCTGCTGCCGTTCCGGATGCCGCGGCTGGGCGGCTGAGGGCGGCGACCGACGGGGATCGGCGACGACGGGCTCCCTCAGCCCTCGTCCTTGCGGTCCTGCCGGCGCCGGCGCGCCTCGCGGCGGACGGAGACGAGCTGCCAGACGCAGAACCCCAGCACGAGGCCGAAGACCGCCAGCATCTCGACCAGCGCCAGCGTCTCGGTCGACCCGTCGCTCACGTCGCGGGCGCCTCGGCCCTCGCCAGCCGCTCGAACATGACGATGACGCGGGCGAGGCGGCCCTCGAGCGGCCGGGTGGCCGGGGCCCGGACCGCCGCCTCGACGAGAAAGCGCGTCTCCGGCAGGGGCGGGCCCTCCGCCGTGCCGCCGAGCACGAGCGCACGGCCCAGCGCGCGGGCGACCAGCGTCGCCTTGCGGCCCCCGGGGACGACCGCGCGGCGGTCGAGCAGGTCCGGCCCGAGGCGGCCCGCCGCCTCGCCGATCCCGGCGTAGAGGAAGCGGGCGGCGAAGATCGCCGGCCGGCAGTCCGCCGGCAGCCGGTCGATGCCCCCCTCGGCCTGCCGGTAGAGCGCGTCGGCGACCGCGAGGAGGCGCGCCACGACCGCCTCCAGCGCGGGCGTCCAGACCGGATCGGCGAGGAACCGGTCCGGGTCGATGCCGGCCGCGCGAAGCCAGTCGAGCGGCAGGTAGAGGCGGCCGTTGCGCGCGTCCTCGCCCACGTCGCGGGCGATGTTGGACAGCTGCATCGCCACGCCGAGGTCGCAGGCGCGGGCGAGGGCGGCCTGGTCGCGAACGCCCATCAGGAGCGCCATCATCACGCCGACCGTGCCGGCCACGCGGGCGGCGTAGGCGTTCAGGTCGCCGAGCGTGGCGCAGCGCCGGCCCTCGGTGTCCCAGGCCATGCCCTCGATCAGCGCCTCGGGCAGCGCCTGCGGGATGCCGTAGGCGGCGACGGTGTGGGCGAAGGCGCGGTCGACCGCCGTGTCCCGCGGCCAGCCCGCATAGGCGGCGGCGAGACGCGCGCGCAGATCGGCCAGCGCATCGGCCCCCCCGCCGAGGTCGATGGCGTCGTCCGCCGCGCGACAGAAGGCGTAGAGCGCGGTCGCCGGGTCGCGCACCCGGCGCGGCAGGAGCAGGGAGGCGGCCCAGAAGGTCCGCGAGCCGCCGGCCAGTGCGGCCCGGCAGGCCGCGAGATCCGCGGTGGCGTCGATGTCGGAGACCGATGATGGAGCTGTCACGACGCTGGGCCTTTCGGAGGGTCCGCGGTTGTCAATCTACATTGACACTGGTACCGTCGCAATCCTTGACATGCGATGTTTCCGGAGGCCTCCGATGCCACACGACCGTGCAGACGGGAGGCCCCACGCCGTGGTCATCGGCGCCGGCGTCGGCGGCCTCGCGGCCGCGATCCGGCTGGGCGCGCGGGGGTTCCGGACGACGGTGTTCGACAGGCTGGACGGCCCGGGCGGGCGGGCCTACGTCCACCGTGAGCAGGGCTACGTCTTCGACGCCGGGCCGACGATCATCACGGCCCCCTACCTGTTCGAGGAGCTGTGGACGCTGTGCGGCCGGCGGATGGCCGACGACGTCGACCTCCGCTCGATCGACCCGTTCTACACGATCCGTTTCGACGACGGCTCGACCTTCCAGGCGTCGGCCGATCTCGATTTCGTGCGCGCCCAGGTGGCGGCGATCGATCCGTCGGAGGTCGACGGCTTCGACCGCTACATGGCGACCAGCGAACGGATCTACCGCACCGCCTTCGCCGAGCTGGCCGACCAGCCGTTCCACGAGCTGAGGACGCTGTTCGCCTCGGCACCCGACCTGATCCGCCTCGGTGGATTCCGCTCGGTCCACGCCAAGGTGTCGGACTTCTTCCGCCATCCCAAGCTGCGGATCGCCTTCAGCTTCCACCCGCTGCTGATCGGCGGGAACCCGTTCACCACCACCTCCTACTACTGCCTGATCGCGGCGCTCGAGCGGAAGCACGGGGTCCATTACGCGATCGGCGGGACCGGCGCGCTGGTCCGGGGGATGGTCGGGCTGATCGAGGGGCTCGGCGGGCGGATGCGCTACGGCGCCGACGTCGCGCGGATCCTCGTCGCCGACGGCCGTGCCGCCGGCGTCCGGCTCGCCGACGGGGAGGAGGTGGAGGCCGACGTCGTCGTCTCCAACGCCGACCCCTGCTGGACCTATGGCAAGCTCCTGGCCGACCATCCGCGCCGGCGCTGGACCGACGCGAAGCTCGCGCGGCTCGACCTCTCGATGAGCCTGTTCGTCTGGTACTTCGGCACGGACCGGCGGTTCGACGACGTGCCCCACCACACGATGGTGCTGGGGCCGCGCTACCGCGAGCTGCTGCACGACATCTTCACGGCCAAGGTGCTGGCCGACGACTTCAGCCTCTATCTCCACCGGCCGACGGCGAGCGATCCCTCGCTGGCGCCGGAGGGCTGCGACGCCTTCTACGTGCTGGCCCCGGTCCCGCACCTCGCCAGCGGCACCGACTGGCGCGAGCGGGCCGAGCCCTACCGCGCGGCCATCCAGCGCCGGCTGGAGGAGACGGTGATGCCCGGCCTCGGCGCGGCGCTCACGGTCTCGAAGATGATGACGCCGCTCGATTTCCGCGACCGGCTCCTGTCGTTCGAGGGGGCGGCGTTCTCCATCGAGCCCAAGCTGTTCCAGAGTGCGTGGTTCCGCCCGCACAACCGGTCGGAGGATCTGCCCGGCCTCTATCTCGTGGGGGCGGGGACGCACCCGGGGGCGGGGCTGCCGGGCGTCGTCTCCTCGGCCCGGGTGATCGACAGGCTGGTTCCCGACGCCGCGAGCTTCGCCGGGCGCGTCCGCACGCTCACGCCCGTGCCGGGCGGACCGACAGCGCCACCTTCCGCCGGTGGTAGAGGATGATCGCCATCCCCACCACGAGCGGGACGGCCCAGAGCCCCGGGTTCAGCGCGATCTCCGGCATGATCCGCACCGCGCCGAACGCGAAGAACGCCGTGTAGACCGAGATGCCGGTCCCCACGAGCGCCTTGACGTGCTCGCGCAGCCATTCCTTCGGTGGCGGCGACCGGTCGAGGAGGAAGCGCAGGTTGGTCCCCACCGTGGCGAATCCGATCAGCGACATGCCGATCATCAGCGGCTGGTCGATCAGCCAGCCCTGCACCGCGCAGTTCACCGCCGTGACCGCAAGGAGGACCTGCAGCGCCATGTTGCGCCATTCCCGGTTCCGCTCGTGCCGCCGGCCGTTGGTCACGCACAGCCAGCCGTACCAGGCGAGGTTCACCGTGAGTACCGCCAGATACTGCATCATCCAGCCGAAGATGCCGCGGATCATGTCCGCGTCGGTCAGGTGCGGGTGGGTTCCGATCGGATCGATCAGGGTGCAGGTGCTCATCGCCAGCGCGAAGCCGGCCGTCCCGATCATGCAGCGGTTGAAGACGCGTCCCCAGCGCCGGTGCGCGTCGCCGCCCTTCTTGCCCACGACAGGCACCCAGAAGGCGACGAGCCCGATGGTGCCCAGGACGATGTGGCCGGCGATGAGGGCGTGGAAGACCCACCACATGGAAGACCCCGCGGGTCGTGGGCGCGTTGTGCGATGGTACGCCGTTGGAGGGGGGATGCAATGGGGGTCCGGGGCGGCGGCCCCCTCTCCCTGTCCCTCCCCCCGGGGGGGGGAGGGGACGCGGCGTCAC
>JBIJED010000397.1:0-3889 GCA_044343785.1 Azospirillales bacterium
CGGCGCCGAGCGCGAAGCTGGCGCCGTCGAAGACCAGCTCGTCCTGCCCGCCCACCTGGTTGACGTAGACGAGCGGCAGCCCCGTCTCCGCGACCCGGGCGCGGGCGAGGTCGACCCGCACGCCGTCCTTGCCGCGCTCGTAGGGGGAGCCGTTCGGGACCAGCAGGATCTCAGCGCCCGCGCGCGCCAGATGGCCCGCCACGGTCGGGAACCACATGTCCTCGCAGATCATGACGCCCAGCCGGACGCCGCGGAACGTCACGACGTCGGGCGGCGGACCGGGCTGGAAGACCCGCTTCTCGTCGAACACGCCGTAGTTGGGCAGCTCGTGCTTGACCCGCACCGCGCGCACCGCGCCGCCGTCGAGCAGCGCCACGGCGTTGCGCAGCGCGCCGTCGACGACGAGGGGGGCGGTGGCGAGGATCGCCGGCCCGCCGTCCGCCGTCTCCCGCGCGAGCGTATCGACCGCCGCCGCCGCCGCGCGCTGGAGGCTCGGCTTGAGGACGAGGTCCTCGGGCGGATAGCCCACGACCGCGAGTTCCGGCGGCAGGACGAGGTCGGCGCCCGCGGCCCCGGCCGCGGCACGGGCCTCCCGCAGCTTCGCGAGGTTGCCCGCGACGTCGCCGACCACGGCGTTGATCTGGGCGAGCGCGACGGTCAGGCGGTCGGTCATGGCTGGGCGGGCCTCGCGAGGGTCGAGACGTGAGGTAGACCCTCGGGCGCCGGGGGGCAAGGCGGATCGGGCGACGGTCGACCTTGCGGCGCCCCCGGTCGGCGCGCTACCACCGGACGTCGTCCAACGGGGGGTCGCGGGAACATGTGCGGCATCGCAGGCATCTGGGACCCCTCGGCCGGGGCCGACGACCTCGCGCGGCGAACGCTGGCCGCCACGACCGCCCTCGCCCACCGCGGCCCCGACGGCGACGGGGTCTGGACCGACCCCGCGGCCGGCGTCGGCCTCGGCCACCGCCGCCTCGCCATCATCGACCTCTCGCCCGGCGGGCACCAGCCGAAGGCGTCGGCCGACGGCCGGCTGGTCGTCACCTACAACGGGGAGATCTACAACTTCCTCGACCTGAAGGCCGAGCTGGAGGCCGACGGCGTCCGCTTCACCACCCGGTCGGACACCGAGGTGCTGGTCGAGGCCTGCGTGCGCTGGGGCGTGCCGGAGGCGGCGCGGCGGATGAACGGCATCTTCGCCTTCGCCGCGTGGGACCCGGCCGAACGGCGGCTCTGGCTGGTGCGCGACCATATGGGCGTGAAGCCGCTCTATCTCTCCCGCCAGCGGGGCGTGGTTCGCTTCGCGTCCGAGCCGCGGTCGATCGTCGGCGATCCCGGCTTCGTCGCCGAGCCCGATCCCGCCGCCGCGGCCGCCCTGCTGCGCTTCGGCTACGTGCCGGCGCCGCTGTCGATCTGGCGGGACATGGAGAAGGTGGAGCCCGGGACGGCGGTGCGGATCGACGCGGACGGCGGCGCGCGCGTCCACCGCTACTGGGACGTGGTGTCGGTGGCCGCGGCCGGGGTCGCCGATCCGCTCGACCTCGACGACGAGGCCGCGACCGCGGCGCTCCACGACCTCCTCGCCCGCGCCGTCGGGCGGCAGATGCTGGCCGACGTGCCGCTCGGCGCCTTCCTGTCGGGCGGGATCGACAGTTCGACCGTCGTCGCCCTGATGCAGGCGCAGAGCGACCGGCCGGTGCGCACCTTCACCATCGGCTTCCGGGCCGCGGGCTACGACGAGGCGCCGGCCGCGCGGGCGGTCGCGGCGCACCTCGGCACCGACCACACCGAACTCTACCTCGACGAGGCCGACGCGCTCGCGCTCGTGCCGCGGATGCCGGACATCTGGGACGAGCCCTTCGCGGACAGTTCGCAACTTCCGACCCACCTCGTCTCGGCGCTGGCCCGCCGCCACGTGACCGTCTCGCTCTCCGGCGACGGGGGCGACGAGCTGTTCGCCGGCTACAACCGCTATTTCTGGGCCGAGCGGGTGCGGTCCTTCGGCCGCTGGCTGCCGCCCGGCGTGCGCGCGGCGGCCGGCGGGGCCGTGCGCGCCATCCCGCCGGGTGCTCTCGACCGCGTCGCGGGCCTCGCCCCCGGGCGCCTGCGCGTCGCGCGGGCCGGGGACAAGCTGCACAAGGCGGCAGCCCTGGTCGCCGCGGCGGACGGGGCCGAACTCTACCGGCGGCTCGTCTCTCAATGGACCGGCCCGCTGCCGATCCGCGGCGCGGTCGAGCCCGCCTTCCGCATCGACGATCCCGCGATGGCGGGCGTGCCCGAGGGGACGGCGCGGATGCAGCTCTGCGACACCCTCTCCTACCTGCCCGACGACATCCTCGCGAAGGTCGACCGGGCCAGCATGGCGGTGGCGCTCGAGGCGCGCGTCCCCCTTCTCGACCCCGAGGTGGTGGCCTTCGCCTGGCGCCTGCCGATGCGCCAGAAGGTCCGGGACGGGCGCGGCAAATGGATCCTGCGCCGGGTTCTGGCGCGGCACGTTCCGCCCGCCCTGTTCGAGCGGCCGAAGACCGGGTTCGGCGTGCCGCTGGACGCGTGGCTGCGGGGTCCGCTGCGGGACTGGGCGTCCGACCTGTTGGCACCGGGGGGCGGAACCGTGCCGCTCGACGCCGCGGCGGTCGGGGCGGCGTGGGCCGAGCACCTGTCCGGGCGCCGGAACCGCGCCTACGCCCTCTGGCCGGTGATGATGCTCCGGGCATGGGAACGCCGGTGGCTTACCACCGACGCGGGTGGCGCGCGCCGCTCCGCCTGATCGGGGAGGTTCCGACGGGGCCGGTGTGACGTTCGGTCATGCCGTGCGATGGTTCGGCCCTTGTCGGAGCGGGTGACATCCGCCCGGCTTCGAAATACAGGGTGCCGATTCACATCGGCTGCGATTGTCCCGGGGTCGCGGGACCGGACAGGAGGAGACGCGGCATGGATGGCAAGGTCGGGACTGCGGTGCTGCCCGTCATCCTCTCGGGCGGGAGCGGATCGCGCCTGTGGCCCATGTCGCGGGAACTGTTCCCCAAGCAGCTGCAGGCGCTGCTCGGCGCGCGGACGATGCTGCAGGAGACGGTGGAGCGCGTGTCCGGCCCCGCCTTCGAGGCGCCGATGGTCGTCTGCAACGATTCCCACCGCTTCATCATCGCCGAGCAGATGCGCCAGATGGGCGTGACGCCGGGCGAGATCGTGCTGGAGCCGGTCGCCCGCAACAGTGCGCCGGCCATCGCCGTGGGCGCGTTGCGCGCGCTCGAGCGGTTCGAGGATCCCCTGATCCTGGTGCTCGCCGCCGACCACCGCATCGGCGACGTGGCCGCGTTCCGCGCCGCGGTCGCGGCGGCGGTGCCGGTCGCGGCCGCCGGCCATCTGGTCGCCTTCGGCATCACGCCGACCGGGCCGGCCACGGGCTACGGCTACATCCGCAAGGGCGCCCCGGTGGGCGAAGGGGCCTCGCGGGTCGACCGCTTCGTCGAGAAGCCGCCCCTCGCCGACGCCGAGCGGATGGTCGCCGACGGCCGCCACCTGTGGAACGGCGGGCTCTTCCTCTTCCCCGCCCGGACGCTGATCGAGGAGATGGAGCGGCTGGCGCCGGCGGTGGTGGCGGCGGCGCGGGCCGGCTTGGCGGCGGCGCGCCACGACATCGACTTCCTGCGCCTCGACGCGACCGCGTTCGGGGCCTCCCCCGACATCTCCATCGACTATGCGGTGATGGAGAAGACCGACCGCGCGGCCGTCGTCCCGATGGACGTCGAATGGTCGGACATCGGCAGTTGGGCGGCGCTTTGGGACGTCGCGGAGAAGGACGCGGCCGGGAACGCCGTCGTCGGCGACGCGGTGTTCGAGGGCACGCGGAACAGCTACGTCCGCTCCGACAGCGGCCTCCTGACCGCCG
>JBIJED010000126.1:0-7339 GCA_044343785.1 Azospirillales bacterium
GCTGGGCGACTCCGCCGTGGACGGTCTGCTCCTGTGCGGCCCCGAGGACGACCCGGTGGGGTTCGCGCTCGTCCGGACGGCCGCGGACGAGGCGGAGATCCTCACCATCGGCATTCGCCCCGACGTACGGGGCCGCGGCCTCGGACGCCGCCTGATCGCCGCGGCCTGCGAAGCGGCCGCGCGACGGGGGGCCTTGCGACTCTTTCTCGAAGTATCCGAATGCAACGGCCCGGCCTTGTCGATGTACAGACGGGCGGGGTTCGAGCCCGTGGGACGTCGCCGCCATTATTATGGCGTCGGCGTCGACGCGCTCGTCCTGCGCCTGACGATCGCGCGGGACGCGCGCGCCTAGGCGCGCCGGACCAGCAGCCGATGGACGCCGTCGTCCCGCCCGGGGTCCTCCGGTGCGAGCGACAGCACCGAATGCCCGGATTCCGCGAGCGCGCGCGGCACGTTGCGCAAGGGTTCGCCCGCGTTGAGCCGGACTTCGAGGCGACCGCCCGAGGGCATGCGCTCCAGCGCCAGCTTTGTGCGGACGAATGTGATTGGACAGACATCGGCTGTGATGTCGAGCAACACCGGTTCCGAGTCTGTGCCGCTTAAGCCTTCCTCTTCCAATGGTTGCATTGGATATTGCCTTTCGATCATGGTCCACTTATACCAAAGGCGAGGGTCGCTCTGGAGAAATGTTGACATGAACGACGGAACGCCGAGCAAAGAACTGTTGTCTCTGACCAGCGAGATCGTCGCCGCGCACGTCTCGAACAACACGGTCGCGGTCAGTGATTTGCCGCAACTGATTCAGCAGGTTTACCGCAGCCTTTCCGGCATCGGCACCGAGGCGGCGCCGCAGCCGGAACGCCCCGTACCGGCGGTCCCGATCAAGAAATCGGTCACGCCCGAGTACATCATCTGCCTTGAGGACGGCAAGAAGCTGAAAATGCTGAAGCGCCACCTCAAGACCTCCTACAACATGAGCCCGGAAGAATATCGGGAACGGTGGGGCCTGCCGGCGGACTATCCGATGGTCGCGCCGAACTACGCGAAGCAGCGCAGCCGGCTGGCCAAGCAGATCGGTCTCGGAACCCGGGCCCGCCGCAGCGCCGACGGGGTGCTGGTCTGACGTCCGGCCGTCGTCGGAGCATGCGCGACCCGCTCCGACGCGCCCCGCCCCCGACGGACGGAAACCGATCCGATTCGGCGCACCGCGCGCGCCCGCCCCCGATGGGGCGTGCGCGTCGCGGTTGACCGGGCACTGTCTGTTCGTGGTATGGGTTTGCCGCCCCGGCGACGGAGCGCTCCGCCCGGTCTCCGCCGGGCGTCGCCGGAACCACGTGAGCCCGGGAATGTCGGACACCATCGTCGATCCCATGGATGACGGCGCCCTCCGGCAGGGAACGCTGGAGATTCGTCTCGCGGGGTCCGATGCGGAGGTCCGCGCCGCGCAGGCACTCCGCTTCCGGGTCTTCTACGAGGAGATGGCGGCGCGCCCGACCGGGGCGATGCGTCTCGCCGGCCTCGACTTCGACGAATTCGACCCGATCTGCGATCACCTTCTCGTGTTCGACCATTCCCGCGGGAGCGGCGCGGACGCGGTGATCGGCACCTACCGGCTGATCCGCCGGGACGCCGCCGCCCGGGCGGGCCGGTTCTACTCGTCCGACGAGTACGACATCGCGCCGCTCGTCGAGTATCCGGGGGAAGTGCTGGAACTCGGGCGGTCGTGCGTCGACGTCGGCTACCGCAACCGGCCGACGATGCAGCTCCTGTGGCGCGGCATCGCCGCCTACGTGTTCCGCCACGACATCGCGCTGATGTTCGGGTGTGCCAGCCTGCCGGGGACCGACACCCGCCTCCTGGCCGATCAGCTGACCTATCTGCACCACAGCCACCTCGCCCCGCCGCATCTCCGCGTCCGCGCGCTGCCGGACCGCCGGGTCGACATGGCGATCCTCGATCCGGCGACGATCGATCCGCGCGCGGCGATCAATCTCCTGCCACCGCTGATCAAGGGCTATCTGCGGCTCGGCGGTTTCGTCGGCGACGGTGCGGTGATCGACGAGCAGTTCAACACGACCGACGTCTGCGTCGTGGTGAAGACCGACCTCGTCACCGACAAGTACTATCGCCACTACGAGCGACGGAACCGCGACGGAACCCTGGTCTGAGGGGCCGGTCGATGGGGTCCACCCTGCACGGCGTCGTCCGCCTCGCCCTCTATCTCGGTCTCACCGTGGCGCTCATCCCGGTCCAGGCGCTGCTGGTCGCCGTGCGCTCGCCGCTGCGCGACCGGCTTCCCCGCTGGTACCATGCGCGCGTCCTGCGGATCGTGGGCATGTCGGTGGAGGTGATCGGAACCCCCTCGCCCGACCGCCCGACGCTCTTCGTCGCCAACCACAGCTCCTACTGGGACATCGAGGTCCTCGGTTCGATGCTGACGGCCTCGTTCGTCGCGAAGTCCGAGGTCGGCGGATGGCCCCTGTTCGGTCTCCTCGCGCGGCTGCAGCGGACGGTCTTCGTCGAGCGGCGGCGCCGCGCCGCGGGGCGCGGCCGCAACGAGATCGCCGAGCGGCTCGCCGCGGGGGACAGCCTCGTGCTCTTCGCCGAGGGCACCTCGTCGGACGGCAACCGGGTGCTGCCGTTCAAGTCCGCGCTGTTCGCCGCCGCGGCGCCGACGGCGGGGCGTGCCGCCCTGATGGTTCAACCCGTTTCGATTGCGCCCACACGTCTTGATGGAATTCCCCTTGGATACGGTCGACGCTCCCTATACGCTTGGTACGGGTATATGGACTTGGCGCCGCATCTCTGGGCGGCGGTCAAGGCGGGTCGGTTGCTCGTCCGGGTCGAGTTCCATCGGCCGGTGTCGTTCGACGGGTTCCCGAACAGGAAGGCGCTGGCCGATCACTGCTGGCGCGCGTGCGCCCTCGGCGTGAGCCGGGCGGTCACGGGACGGGCGGGTCCTCCTGGGGAACCGGCCGACGCACACGGCGCGGTGCAGGCGGCCTGACGGACGCGGTCCGGGGGCGGTGCGCCCGGGGAACGGCAACGGCACGTGAGCATGCGCACATCCCGCCATTTCGTCGCCCTGACCGTCGTCTTCAATCTCGCCGTCGTGGGGCTCGCGGTCGTCGCGGCGCGCGGCGACTGGCGCGACGCCTTCACCCGGTCCGGCTTCGCCATGGCGGCGCTCGGCGACAACGCGGTGGCGGCCGTCTCCCGCGCGATCAACGATTCGTCCCGCCTCGCCCGCATCGTCGCCGAGGTCGGCAGCTGCGAGGACCGGGACCACCTCCGCTCGGTCGCCGCCTCCACCTTCGCCGTCGCCGCACCGAGCCAGCCCTGGCTGCAGCGGCTCGACATCGGCGAGGCGCACCCGTTCGGGGAGCCCGGACGCGTGCTCGTCGACGCCCGCGAGGGGTCGGCCGAGGTGCTGGTCGACCAGACCTGCCCGGGGGCGGTCGTCTCTCATGTCCGCGCCCGTGTCCTGCCCAGGGAACTGTTGAGCCGGTCCGTCGCATCCCAGATCGAGCCGGGCGACCGGATCACGGTGCAGATCAACGGCATCGACGTCTTCACCGACGAGGGGCCGCCGACCGGCGAGCTGCGTTTCGCCCCCTTCGTTGCGGCGGCGCTCGCGCGGTTCGGCGTCGATGTGCCGGAGACCGTCTCGGCCGTCCGCGTCGACCCGCGCGGGGTGGTGCTCGTGCGTGCCCAGCGCTCGACGGCGGCCGTGCTCGCGAGGTGGGAGACGTGGGTGGCGATCATCGCTCCCGGCGCGCTCCTCATCTGCGCGCTGTCGATCGGCGCCGCCGGCGTGATCCTGCGCCACCTCGCCCGGGTGGAGGAGCAGACCCGGGCCCTCGCCGTGGCGCGGGACCAGGCCCTGTCGCTCGCCCGAGCGAAGGACGACTTCCTCGCCGGGATGAGCCACGAGCTCCGCACGCCGCTCAACGCCATCCTCGGCTTCTCCGAGATGATCCGGGATCGCTACTTCGGCGTCGACGCGAAATCGGTGGACCGCTACGTCGCCTATTCGGGCGACATCCACCGCAGCGCCACCCATCTCCTCGCCCTGATCGACGACCTCCTCGACACGTCGCGTGCCCGTGCCGGCCGGCTCCAGCCCGCGATCGAGCGGCTTTCGGTCGAGGAGATGTTCGGTGACCTGATGCGCATGCACGCCACGCTGATCACGAAGGCCGACGTCGCGGCCACGGTCGTCGTCGAGCCCGGGACCGAGGTGCACGCGGACCGTCGCATGCTGCTCCAGATGCTGAGCAACCTCTTGTCCAACGCGCTGAAGTTCACCGAGACCGGCGGTCGCATCGACCTGTGGGGCCTGCCCGTGGACGGCGGGGTCGAGCTGGTCGTCCGCGATTCGGGCTGCGGGATGCCTCCCCAGACGCTGGAGCATCTCTTCACGCCGTTCGCCGCGACCCATGACCCCATCAATCGCGGCTACGGTCCCCGCGGCACGGGCCTCGGCCTGCCGCTCGTCCGGGCGCTGATGGACGCGCACGGCGGCGACGTGGGGATCGAGAGCGCGGTGGGCATGGGGACCACGGTGCGTCTGCGCTTCCCCCTGCGACCGGATCGGACGGCCGATGCCTCCCGGGCACTGGCGCCGGCGGCGTCGCACGACTAAATGAAGCCGGCGCCCGGGGCCGGGCGCGGACGCGAGGCGGGAAACGGACCGGGACGGTGGCAAAGAAGCTGTTCGTGCGCACCTGGGGCTGTCAGATGAACGTCTACGACAGCCAGCGGATGGCCGACGTGCTGGCGCCGCTCGGCTACGAGACGGTCGACGCGCCCGACGCGGCCGACATGGTGATCCTGAACACCTGCCACATCCGTGAGAAGGCTTCGGAGAAGCTTTTCTCCGAACTCGGGCGCCTGCGACCGCTGCAGACCGGGAAGGCGCAGGCGGGTGGCCGCATGATTCTCGCCGTCGCCGGCTGCGTGGCCCAGGCGGAAGGGGCCGAGATCCGCGCCCGGGCGCCCTTCGTCGACATGGTCTTCGGGCCGCAGACCTATCACCAGCTTCCCGAGATGGTGGCCCGCGCCGCGCGCGCGGCGGGCGAGCCGATCGTCAACACCGACTTCCCGGTCGAGAGCAAGTTCGACCTGCTGCCGGAGCCCGCGGGCGGCGGCGGCCCGTCGGCGTTCCTGTCGGTGCAGGAGGGCTGCGACAAGTTCTGCACCTTCTGCGTCGTCCCCTACACGCGCGGCGCGGAGTACTCCCGGCCCGCGGCCCAGGTGCTGGCGGAGGCGCGCCACCTCGTCGCGGGCGGTGCGGTGGAGATCACGCTGCTGGGCCAGAACGTGAACGCATGGCACGGCGACGCGCCCGCGGGCGGCCCCTGGGGGCTGGGGCGGCTGATCCGCGAGCTGGCGGGGATCCCGGGCCTCGCCCGCATCCGCTACACCACCTCGCACCCGCGCGACATGGACGACGACCTGATCGCCGCCCACGCCGAGGTGCCGCAGCTCATGCCCTTCGTCCACCTGCCGGTGCAGAGCGGGTCCGACCGCATCCTCGCGGCGATGAACCGCAAGCACCGGGCGGACGACTATCGCCGGATCGTGGAGAGGCTCCGCGCCGCGCGGGCCGATCTCGCGCTGTCGGGCGACTTCATCGTCGGCTTTCCCGGCGAGACCGACGCCGACTTCGAGGCGACGTTGCGGCTCGTGCGCGACGTGGTGCATGCCGGCGCCTATTCCTTCAAGTACAGCGCCCGGCCCGGCACGCCGGCGTCCGGCCTCGGCGACCAGGTGCCGGAGGCGGTGATGGCGGCGCGGCTGGAGACCCTCCAGGCACTGTTGATCGGACAGCAGACGGCGTTCAACGCGGCCATGGTGGGGCGCACCGTCCCGGTCCTGTTCGACCGGCGCGGCCGGCGTGCGGGCCAGCTCCTCGGCAAGAGCCCGTGGATGCAGTCCGTCCACGTCGACGCGCCCGCGCGGCTCACGGGCACGATCGCCGACGTGCGGATCGAGGCCGCCGGGCCGAACAGCCTGACCGGCCGGATCGTCACCGGAACCTTCTCCAGCGGCGCGGACGCCGCCGCCCCCGGGGTGCCCGCTTGACCGGGCCCGCCGACCGACGCATCGACCTCACCTTCGACGACAACGGGCGCGTCCCGCTCCTCTACGGTCCGCACGACGTCCACCTCGCGCGGATCGAGAACCAGCTGGGCGTCACCGTCATCTCCCGCGGGAACCGGCTCACCGTCGCGGGCCCCGCCCCCTCGGTCGAGGTGGCGCGCACGGCGCTCGAGGCGCTGTGGGGGCGGACGGGCCGGGGGCTCGCGGTCGACGCGGCCGAGGTGGACGCCGCCCTTCGCCTCGCGTCCAGCGCCGCGCCGGACGTCCCGGCGATGGAGACCGCCCGCGGCGACCTCGCGGTCCGCACCCGGCGGCGCGTCATCACGCCGCGCAGCGCCACCCAGGCCCGCTACCTCACCGCGCTGGCGGAGAGCGAACTCGTCTTCGGCCTCGGCCCGGCGGGGACCGGCAAGACCTATCTCGCGGTGGCGCAGGGCGTGTCGATGCTGGTCGCCGGGCAGGTGGACCGCATCATCCTCTCGCGTCCCGCGGTCGAGGCGGGCGAGCGGCTCGGCTTCCTTCCGGGCGACATGAAGGAGAAGGTCGACCCCTATCTCCGCCCGCTCTACGATGCGCTCTACGACATGCTCCCGGCGGATCAGGTGACCAAGCGTCTGGCCGGCGGCGAGATCGAGGTGGCGCCGCTCGCCTTCATGCGCGGCCGTACGCTCGCCAACGCCTTCGTCATCCTCGACGAGGCGCAGAACACCACCCCGATGCAGATGAAGATGTTCCTCACCCGCCTCGGCGAGCGGTCGCGGATGGTCGTCACGGGGGACCTGTCCCAGACCGACCTTCCCCGCGGCCAGCGCTCCGGCCTCGACGAGGCGGTGGCGGTGCTGGAGGGGGAGCCGGGGATCGCCTTCGTGCGCTTCGGCGACGCCGACGTGGTCCGCCATCCGCTCGTCGCCCGCATCGTCCGCGCCTACGACGCCAAGGCGTCGCCCGGGCCGTGACGGGGGCGGTCGAGACCGCCGTCGTCCTCGAGGCCGGCGACTGGGATGCGGCGCTGCCCGATGCCGAGGCCGTCGTCCGCCGGGCGGTCCACCGGGTCCTGGGCGCGGTCGCGGACCGTCTTCCCCCCGGCGAGGCGGAACTCACCGTCGTCCTGGCCGACGACGCCGTCGTTCGCGACCTCAACCGGACGTGGCGCGGCAAGGACGGGCCGACGAACGTCCTGTCGTTCCCGCTCGCGGAAGAGTCCGTGACAACCGGGCCGGGATTTCCCATATTA
>JBIJED010000363.1:0-4099 GCA_044343785.1 Azospirillales bacterium
GTCGCCGGGGTCGGACTGTTCGTGGCGCTCGCCGCGGCCGGGGCCGTCCGCCTCGCCCTGAACCCCACCGTGCCGACCGACCGGGCGGTGCGGATCGTGCAGCCGAACACCGGAAACCTCCTGTCGCCCACCCGCGACCAGGTGATCGGCGCGTTCCGCCGGGTGATCCGCCTGCAGGCGGACGCCCCGCCCGGCGCCGTGATCGTCTGGCCGGAGACGGCGGTTCCGGCGCTGATCGACCGCGATCCGGAGGCGCTTCGCCTCGTGGGCTCGGTCACGCCCGAGGGCGGCTTCACCGTCGCCGCGACGCCGCGCGTGGTGACGGACGCCGACGGGCGCCGGCGCATTCACAACAGCGTCCTCGCGGTCGATCCCGAGGGCCGCGTCGTCGAGACCTACGACAAGGCGCATCTCGTGCCCTTCGGAGAGTATGTTCCCTTCCGCTGGCTGTTCCCGGGGATCGCCGCGGTGGCGACGGGGCCGGACGAGTTCTCGCCCGGTCCGGGGCCGCGGACGTGGCGGCTGCCGGGGATCCCGGCGGTCGGGCCGCTGATCTGCTACGAGGTGATCTTCCCCGCCGCCGTCGTCGACCGGACGGACCGGCCGGCGTGGCTCCTCAACGCCACCAACGACAGCTGGTACGGCCGCACCGCCGGCCCGCACCAGCACTTCGCGATCACGCGGATGCGCGCGGTGGAGGAGGGGGTGCCGGTGGTGCGCGCGGCGCTGACCGGGATCTCCGGCGTCGTCGATCCGCTGGGCCGCGTCGTCGCGCGGCTCGGCCTCGACGCGGAGGGCGTGGTCGACGCGCCGCTTCCCCGTCCCCTCGACGGGCCGCCGCTCCAGGCCCGGGTCGGACACCTCGGATTGGTGGTAATGCTGATGATTCTCTCTCTCTGCGTTCCGATCACCCGCCATCGTTGTTGAACCGCGTGCGAGCCTTCCGTCCTCGCGTCGGGCGGCGGGCACGAGGATGCGGAACGACGTCCGGCCGGGAAGCGCCTGCGGGCGCACGCCGGACGCACAGGCGAGGGGACAGCAGGCCATGCAACCATCACCGCGCGGCCGCCGCGGCGGCGGACGCCCGAAGGGCGGAAAGCCGAACCCGATCGACATCCACGTCGGCTCGCGCGTCCGGCTGAGGCGCACCCTCCTCGGCATGAGCCAGGAGAAGCTGGGCGAGGCGATCGGGCTGACCTTCCAGCAGGTCCAGAAGTACGAGCGCGGGGCGAACCGGATCGGCGCGTCGCGCCTCTACGACCTGAGCCGGGTGCTCGACGTGCCCGTGTCCTTCTTCTTCGACGACGTGCGGCCCGCGGGCGACGATCCGGACGCCCGCCACAGCGAAGCGGGCGGTCAGCACGACAGGATGCCGGGCGAGCCCGACCCGATGGCCAAGCGCGAGACGCTCGAACTCGTCCGCGCGTACTACCGCATCGTCGATCCGACGGTGCGACGGCGCATCTTCGAGCTGACCAAGGCGGTCGCCGCGTCTCCTGCCGCGCATGCGGCCGAGGACCCCGCCGTCGCGGGGGTTTCGGAGCGGCCGCCGACCGAGCGGGGCGAGCAGCCGAGGGCCTGACCGACCGGCGGTCGTCCGTCCGGGTCCCCGCGGCGGACGCCTTTGTTCTTGACCCTGCCGGACGCAAACGCGAGAAGAGGCGCTCGTGCGTCCGGTCCGGCTGCGGTCCGACGTTCCCGCAACCGAAGTCACGAGACCGCCTGTGGCAAAGCTGCTCAACTACGTCTTCACGAGCGAGTCGGTGTCCGAAGGGCACCCGGACAAGGTGTGCGACCGGATTTCCGACACCGTCGTGGATCTGTTCCTGTCGCGCGATCCTTACGCGCGCGTCGCGTGCGAAACGCTCGCCACGACGAACTTCGTCTGCATCGCCGGCGAGGTCCGCGGTCCCGACAGCATCACGCCGGAGCTGATCACCGAGGCCACGCGCGCGGCGATCAAGGACATCGGCTACGCCCAGGACGGGTTCCACTGGCAGAACTGCACCATCGACGTCCGCCTGCACGCGCAGTCGGCGCACATCGCGATGGGCGTCGACGCCGCCGGCAACAAGGACGAGGGCGCCGGCGACCAGGGCATCATGTTCGGGTACGCCTGCCGCGAGACCCCGGTGCTGATGCCGGCGCCGCTCTATTTCGCGCACGAGATCCTGAAGTCGCTGTCCGTGGCCCGCCATTCCGGCGCCGCCCCGCAGCTCGGCCCCGACGCCAAGAGCCAGGTGACGCTCGAGTACCGCGACGGGAAGCCGGTTCGGGCCACCTCGGTCGTCGTCTCGACCCAGCACGCCGACGGGCTGACCGCCGCCGACGTCCGCGAGATCGTGCGCCCGCACGTCCTCCAGGTCCTGCCGGACGGATGGATGTGCCCCGAGGACGCATTCTACGTGAACCCGACCGGCCTGTTCGTGATCGGCGGCCCCGACGGCGACTGCGGCCTGACCGGGCGCAAGATCATCGTCGACACCTACGGCGGTGCCGCCCCGCACGGCGGCGGCGCCTTCTCCGGCAAGGACCCGACGAAGGTCGACCGGTCGGCCGCCTACGCGGCGCGCTATCTGGCCAAGAACGTCGTGGCCGCCGGCCTCGCGGAGAAGTGCACGATCCAGCTCTCCTACGCGATCGGCGTCTCGCGGCCCCTCTCCGTCTACGTCAACACCGACGGGACCGGCACGGTCGACGAAGGGAAGATCTCCAAGGTCCTCCAGGATCTGGTGAACCTCTCCCCGCGCGGCATCCGCGAGCACCTGAAGCTCAACCGTCCGATCTACGCCCGGACCGCTGCCTACGGTCACTTCGGCCGCGAGCCCGAGGCGGACGGCGGCTTCTCGTGGGAGCGTACCGATCTCGTCGACGCACTCAGGTCCGCCCTCGCCTGACGGCGGGCGACGCGACGCCCCGCGCGCCCCGATGCGCGCCGACGGACCCCCGCCGGTCGCTGATCCGGCGACCGGCGGGACGAGGTTCTACGGCCGGCGGAAGGGGCGCCCGCTCCACCGCCGGAAGGCGGACCTCGTGGCGACCCTGCTGCCCCGGATCGCGATCTCCGTCCCTCAGGGGACGGAGCCGGTCCGGCCGGCGGACCTGTTCGACGCGGCGCCCCGTGCCGTGTGGCTGGAGATCGGGTTCGGCGGCGGCGAGCACCTCGCCGCCCAGGCCGCGGCGCGGCCCGACGTGGGTTTCGTGGGCTGCGAGCCCTTCCTCAACGGGGTCGCCACCCTCCTCGGCCTGATCGAGACGGGCGGGATCGGCAACGTCCGCATCCACCCCGACGACGCCCGGCCGCTGCTCGACCGGATGGTCGAGGGGTCGATCGCGCGGGCCTTCGTGCTCTATCCCGATCCCTGGCCGAAGAAGCGCCATCACGGGCGCCGCTTCATCGGACCGGCCAATCTCGACCGCCTCGCCCGCGTCCTGGCCGACGGCGCCCAACTGCGGATGGCGAGCGACGTCCCCGACCTCGTCGACTGGATGGCCGCGCAGGTCCGGGCCCATCCCGCCTTCGACGGCCCCGCGGGCGACGAGGGGACCTGGGCCGTGCCGCCGCCGGACTGGGTGGAGACGCGGTACGAGCGGAAGGCGCTGGCCGCCGGCCGTCGTCCCGCCTACCTGACCGCGACGAGGCGCCCGCGTGCCGGTTGATCGCCGCGCGGCCGGCGTCGGGCGCCGGCTGGCCGCCGCCGGCCTGCTGTTGCTGCTGTCCGCCTGCGTCGCGCCGGTGCCGGACGCCGGCGGGCCGCGGCCCGCCGGGCCGGCCCGCCCCCTCATGCTTCCCCCGGCGACGTCCGGGGAGGCGTGCGAGCTTCGCCGCCTCAACGCGGGCGGGCCGGCGGTCGCGGGGTCGTTCCTGATCCGCTGCGGCGGCGCCGACCAGCCGTCGGCCAGCTTCGCCCGCGAACTCGAGCCTTGGGACTCGCTGGAGACCGTCGTCCGCACCCACCCCTTCGTCCGGGCCGCCCGCGGCGATGCGGCCTGCGATGCGCCGCGCCGCGTGGGCCTGCCCCAGGGGTCGACGCTCCGCAGCGCGGTCGCGGTCGTCTGCCGTCCGCCGCCCTTCCACGCGCCGCTCCTCGTGGGGGCG
>JBIJED010000398.1:0-3881 GCA_044343785.1 Azospirillales bacterium
GCCGCTGGCGTTCGCTGCGCGCGTATCCGATGAGGGTGGTGGTGAGATAGATGGCGAGCGCGGCGACCGACGGGCCGACCGGGTCGATCAGCACACGGTGTTCCACGAACAGATAGAGCGCCCCGCCGCCGGCGAGTGCCAGGACGAGGACAGCCGCGACCGCGGCGACGATGGCGCCCGCCGTCGCCGTCAGGAAGACGAGCGACAGGCCGGCCACGACGAGGAAGACGAACTCGGCCCCGTCCGTCCAGTCCGGCCGGACGAGGTGATGGCCGAGGAGGATCTGTTCGATCGCCGTCGCGTGCGCCTCCACCCCCGGCATGGCGCTGTTCAGCGGCGACGGCCGGATGTCGCGAAGGCCCGTGGCGCTGGTGCCGATGAGGACGATCGCGCCCTCGACCGTCGCCGGGTCGAAGCTGCCGTCGAGGATCGTGTGGGCTGGCAGATAGCGCTCGGCGACAGGTCGGGTGAAATGCAGGCGGAACTCGCCCTCCGGCGTGGTCGGCACGATGTGTCGGCCGACCCGCATCTCAAGCATCGCGTTCAGGTCGCCGAAGGCCATCGCGTCGCTGGCGCCGGTGCTGCGGACGACATAGCTGCCGGCCCCCTGGAACACCCGGAGGCTCTCGGCAACGAGCGACGGGCGAAGTTCGTCCCTCCACCGGCCGACCAGCGGCACGGCGCGTGTCACGTGGTCGAGCGGATGCGGACGGAAGCTGAAGAAACCGTGCCCCGCTGCGGTGGCCTCCAGGTTCGGCAGGTTGACGACGGCCCCGCGATAGGGCGTCAGGAACCGGCGCGGATCGGCACCGGCGTGCGCGAAGCCGGCCCGCACGGACGGACGCGCGCCGTGCGGCACGTCGGTGAGTGCATAGCCGAGGACGACGTTGCCCGCCTGCCCCACCAGATCGGCGAGCAGCTCGTCGTGGTCGGGCAGGTCGCGCAGCGCCGGGGCGAGCGCGTCGACGTCGGACACCGTGGACCAGATCCGCAGCACGTTGCCGGGCGACGTCCGGTCGGGCTCGGAGAAGATGACGTCGAACGCGATCACCGCCGCGCCGGCATTGGCGAGCGCCACCAAGAGTTCAGCGACCTTCGTGCGCGGCCAGGGCCACTGCAGATCCTCGCGGGCGAGCGTGGCGTCGTCGATGTCGACGATGCGCACGGGAACCGGCGCATACGGTCGTGGGCTTGTTCGTTGATAGGTATCGAACGTGAAAAGGCGAACCTGTTCCTGGAGCTGGAACGGGTCGGTCACCCGGAGCGCCACGACGGCGGCGAGGACGAGGAGACCGGGAAGGACGGCTTTGAGGATCTTCACCGAGCGGGACGCGAGGACGGAAAAAGGATTGCTCCGTCAGGATGCCGTTCGCCGGACCGCCCGTCGAGAGCGGCGCGTCAGTCGTCGCGATGGGTGCGCTCGAGCCGCTCGTGCCGCTCCTGGGCCTCGAGCGAGAGGGTGGCGACGGGGCGCGCCTCGAGCCGGCGGACGCCGATGGGCTCTCCCGTCTCCTCGCAATAGCCGTAGCTGCCGTCCTCGATGCGCCTCAGCGCCGCGTCGATCTTCTGGATCAGCTTCCGCGCACGGTCGCGGGTCCGGAGTTCAAGGGCACGGTCGGTTTCCGCCGAGGCGCGGTCCGCGATGTCCGGCTCCTGAAGGCCGCCATCCTGCAGACTCGTCAGAGTTTCCTCCGATTCCCGCAAGAGTTCGAGTCGCCATGCCAACAGATTCTGACGGAAATACTCCGTCATGACCGGATTCATGAACTCATCGTCTTCGACAGGACGATAGTCCGGGGGCAGCGTGACTGTCGACATCCTAGGGACGTCCGCATCCGGGGAGCCGCTTCGCAAGCGCGGCGGAGTATAGGGATGGACCCCGCCGCCCGCAACAGGGGAAATTGGTCGCCGTCCGAGGACCAAGCCCCTGAAAATGACCACTTTTCCGGGATGGTCGGATGGCGGCGCCGGGGTCAGGCGAGCTGGTCGAGCTTCGCCAGTTCGACCTGCGCCCGCAGATCCACTTCGTCGAGGATGGCGCGGAGCCCCGGATCGTCCACGTCGTCACGGGTGCTGCGGATCAGGTCGCCGAGGGTCGACAGGGTTTCCCGGGGGAGGATGCCGGACAGGAGCGCCGCCCGGATCTCGTCGAGCCGGTCGAGCAGGGCGTCGGCCCGGGCCCGGGACCGGCGGGCCCGCTGCATCGCGTCCTCGACCGAGGGCGCGGCCACGAGACCGTGGACCCCGGACAGCGGGGCGGTGCCCGTGGCGCCGCCCGTCTCGCCGGCGCGGGCAAGTTCCCTGGCGAACGAGCCGCCGTCCGACGAGGCGCCGCGGACAGCGCGCTTCGCCGACGTCGAGCGCACCGGACCGGGACCTTCGACCTTCATCCTACGCCCTCTCCGACGGCGACGGGACGCCCGTTGACGCGAGGGGCAATTTACAGCGCCGCCGTCGGCACATCCAAGGCAATTCTTGCCGCCGCCGGCAAAGGATGCCGTGGCCGATCCCGCCGGATCGCAACCGAATCCGCGGCGTTCGGCGCCCCCTCCGCCTGGCACGCCGCTCGCATGACGACTGGCGGCACGTTCCATCGCCCGAGGTCACCAGACGATGTTCGCTCCCCTGCGCAGCCTCGCCACCGCGGCTCTCCTGACCACGACTGTCCTTTTCGCGGCACCTGCCGCCGAGGCGCAGACCCGGATCAAGGACATCGTCGAGTTCGAGGGTGTGCGCGACAACATGCTGATCGGGTACGGTCTCGTGGTCGGCCTGAACGGGACCGGCGACACCATCCGGAACTCGCCCTTCACCGAGCAGAGCCTCACCGGCATGCTGGAACGGCTCGGCGTCAACATCCGCGGCTCCTCGCTGCGGACCCGGAACGTGGCGGCGGTGATCGTGACCGGCAAGCTGGGACCGTTCGCGGCCGCCGGCACGCGGATGGACATCAACGTCGCGGCGCTGGGCGATGCGAACAGCCTCCAGGGCGGCCAGCTCCTCGTCACCCCGCTCCTCGGCGCCGACGGCGAGATCTACGCGGTCGCCCAGGGCTCGGTCGCGGTGAGCGGCTTCGTCGCCCAGGGACAGGGTGCCACGGTCACCCGCGGGGTTCCCACCTCCGGGCGCATCGCCGGCGGCGCCATCATCGAGCGCGAGATCGAATTCGCGCTGAACGACCTCTCCGTCCTGCGCCTCAGCCTCCGGAACCCGGACTTCACGACGGCGCAGCGCATCGCCCAGGCGATCAACGGCTCGGTGGGCGGATCGGCGTCGGCGACCGACCCCGCGACCGTGGTGGTGCAGGTTCCGCCGAACCGCCGCCGCGACATCGTGAACCTGATGACGCAGATCGAGCAGCTCCGCGTCACCCCGGACCAGGTGGCCCGCGTCGTGATCGACGAGAGTTCGGGCGTCATCGTGATGGGCGAGAACGTGCGGATCAGCACGGTCGCCATCGCCCAGGGCAACCTGACGATCCGGGTCACGGAGACCCCGCAGGTCTCCCAGCCCGGTCCCTTCGCGCCCCAGGGGGCACAGACGGTGGTGGTTCCGCGGACCGACATCCAGGTCGACGACCAGTCCAACCGCCGCCTCGCCGTGCTGCCCTCCGGCGTCTCGCTGCAGGAACTCGTCGAGGGACTGAACGCGCTGGGCGTCGGGCCGCGCGACATGATCGCCATCCTCCAGGCCATCAAGGCGGCCGGCGCGCTCCAGGCCGAAATCGAGGTGTTGTGAGATGGACGCCCTCTCCGCCCCCGTCGACACCGCGTCCGTCCTCGACCGGGCGAACGCGCCCCGCGGGATCCGGCTTCCCCACGGCGGAGATCCCGGCTCCGTCAAGAAGGCGGCCGACGACTTCGAGGCGATGTTCCTGTCCC
>JBIJED010000057.1:0-9833 GCA_044343785.1 Azospirillales bacterium
CCGTGCGCGCGAGGCGCCACGCCGGAACGGCGCCCGGCCGCTCGCCGTCGCCGTGGCGGACGGCGGAACGGTCGGCGGCCCCGACCGTGCCCTCGACCGACAGTGTCCGGGCGCATGATGGGGAACCTTCCCCGACAGGACGTCGATGCAGGTCGAGACATGCCACTGAAAGAGTCACCTCGGACTTTCCCAGCCTGCGGATTCGCATCGCCGGTTATCGATCGGTCGGCTCCGGGACGCGGAGAAGCGCCTCGTCCAGCTGAAGGAGGATCGCCGGCGACAGATCGAGACGCTGGAGGTGCGGCGCGGGTCGATCGTCGCCCACGAGCGGATCGTGGCGACCCTCGAACAGCGTATGCGCCGGGTCGGCGACGAGATCGACGGCGAGGACACGCTGGCGAATCCGCACCCGGCCCACGTCGTCGCCGCCCCGACCGTGGACGACGCCCGGCGGCTGCCGAAGGCGCGGCTGACATCGCTGGACTTCGAGGTCGTCGACGACCGGCCGCTGGCCGCCGCGGTCACCCAGCTCACGGCGGCCCGACGGAACGCCGCGCGCACCGGCCGACCCGCGCTCAGGGCCCGGTCGACGCCGGGGGCGGGACGATCGCCTGGGTGGCGGCGGCGGCCGTCCCGTCGCCGAACCGCGTCCAGATGGCATCGAACTCGGCGTGCCGGCGGGCGAAGATCGAGAGCAGGCGCGGATCGAAATGGTCCGCCGGCCGGATGCGGTCGTCGCCGCCGGTCATGATCTCCACGGCGCGGGCATGGCTGAACGCGGACTTGTACGGCCGGGCGCTGCGCAGGGCATCGTAGACGTCGGCGACTGCGACGATGCGGGCGGCGACCGGGATCGCCTCCCCCGCGAGGCCCCGCGGATAGCCGCCGCCGGTCCACTGCTCGTGATGGCTGAGCGCGATCTCCGCCGCCATGCTCAGGCGGTCGGAGGCGCGCAGGATCTGCCATCCGTAGACGGTGTGGCGCTGCATCTGCGTGATCTTGTTTCCCGTCAGCCGACCCTTCTTGTACAGGATGGCCGCGTCCACGCTCATCTTGCCGACGTCGTGCAACTGTGCGGTGTAGCGGATCTCGTCGCAGAACACCTTGGGAAGGCCCGCGTTCCGCGCGAGAAGGTGCGCGTACTCGTTCACGCGGACGATGTGCTGGCCCGTGTCCTTGTCGTGCAGTTCGGCCGCGCGGGCGAGCAGGCGCACCGACGTCCGGAACGCCTCCTCCGTCTCCTGCTGCAGTGCCACGACGCGGGCCCGCTCCTCGCGCAACTCCCTGTTCCGCTGGCGCAGCTTCCCGTTGGCGTCGGCGACGACATCGAGGACCTCGGCCTGCTCGAGCGCCCGCCCCAGGACGGCGTTGACCGGCGCGATCATCTGCTCGTGCGCCGGCTCGAAAGGGAGGCTCTCGCCCCCCTCCCCCAGCCGGTTCATCAGCTGGAGGACGCCGATCACCCGACCCTGGAGGTTCCGCAGCGGGAAGGTGAGGATCGACCGCGTGCGGTAGCCGGTCGCCATGTCGACCGCGCGGTTGAAGCCGTAGGGCCGGCCGAGCGGGACGGCGTAGGCGTCCTCGATGACCACCACCTCGCCGGTCACCGCCACATATCCCGCGATCGACCGCGTGTCGTAGGGCACGAGGAACGACCGGTCCGGCAGGCGGATGCGGTCGTTCTGGACGCTCACCGATTCGAGCGCGCGCGTCCGTCCGCGACGACGCAGGAGAAAGATCGTGCCGGACTCCGCGCAGGTGACCTGCCGGCACTTCCGAAGGATCCGGCGACTGAGCGTCCGGAGCGATTGCTGCCCCTGCCCGACGTCCAGGAAACTGAGAAAATCCTCCATCATCGG
Source organism: Azospirillales bacterium (assembly GCA_044343785.1). Lineage (GTDB taxonomy): Bacteria > Pseudomonadota > Alphaproteobacteria > Azospirillales > Azospirillaceae > CANGXM01. The sequence goes on from JBIJED010000057.1 coordinate 1,860, forward strand.
CACCTGTCGCCGCCGGGTCACCGCCCGGACCCTGTCGTCCATCCCATCACCCGGCCGGTCGCACCGGGCGACGCGGACGGGTGAATGAACGTTCTCTATCTATACATTACTTCCATCCGGCCCGACACACCGCTCAATTCGCGACCGGATCGTGACGGGCGTGTCCTGTCGCGAGGCGCGCAGGACCCGTGCGGCGACGGGCTGCTTGTCGATGGTCCGCCCGCCGGGTCAGGGGATCGTGGCGGGTCGGCACGGGCGTGCGTCGCCCGGCCGAAGGAGGGTGCGAAGGCATGACGATGTTCGCCTGGATGCAGGGACGGACCCGGTTCCGCGACCTCGACGAGCGGTCGGTCGTGGCGCTCGCGATCTCGTCGGAGGAGGACGACGCCCGGATCTACCGCACCTATGCCGAGCGCGTGCGCGGCGAGTATCCCGCGACGGCCGAGGTTCTCGACGCCATGGCGGCGGAGGAGGACGGCCACCGCCAGCGGCTGATCGACCTCTACCGGTCCCGCTTCGGCGAGGTCATCCCCCTGATCCGGCGGGAGCACGTGGCGGGGTACTACGCGCGGCGGCCGGTCTGGCTCGTCGAGAGCCTGGGCATCGAACGCATCCGCGCCGAGGTCTCGGCGATGGAGCGGACGGCGCGGAGCTTCTACGAAGCCGCCGCGCGCCGGGCGAGCGACGCGTCGACGCGCAGGCTGCTGGGCGACCTCGCCGCGGCGGAGGCCGGGCACATGGTGCTGTCCGACCGGCTCGAGGACCGCCACCTGCCCGCCGACGTCAAGGCGGAGGAGGACGCGCAGTCGCACCGCCAGTTCGTGCTCACCTGGGTGCAGCCGGGGCTCGCCGGACTCATGGACGGGTCGGTCTCGACGCTCGCCCCGATCTTCGCGACCGCCTTCGCCACCGAGGACACCTGGACGACCTTCCTCGTCGGCCTCGCCGCCTCGCTCGGCGCCGGCATCTCGATGGGCTTCACCGAGGCGGCGGCCGACGACGGCGAACTGTCGGGGCGCGGGTCGCCGCTGAAGCGGGGCATCGCGGCGGGCGTGATGACGGCCGTCGGCGGCCTCGGCCACGCGCTGCCCTACCTCATCCCCGACTTCTGGACGGCGACCGCCATCGCCATCGCCGTCGTGTTCGTGGAGCTCTGGGCGATCGCCTGGATCCAGAACCGTTACATGCAGACGCCCTTCGCCCGCGCGGCCTTCCAGGTGGTGCTGGGCGGGGTTCTGGTGTTCGCGGCCGGCGTGCTGATCGGCGGCTCATAGCAGCCGTGCCGCGGCGGCGGTTGCGGGGGAGGGCCGATCGTCGTAGTCCGGAACGGCCCTGTGAAATCCGGACGCCGAACCCCATCCGATGACCGCCGACGCCATCGCCCGCCGCAACGTCCATGTCCTGGTGGCCGCACAGGCGCTCGGCGCCTCCGGCCCGCCGATCATCATCTCGCTGGGCGGGATCGTGGGCCAGACGATCGCGTCGGATCCGGCGCTCGCCACCCTGCCCGTCAGCCTCTTCAACCTCGGCCTCGCCGCCGGCACGATCCCGGCCGCGCTGACGATGAAGCGGTTCGGGCGGCGGGCGGGCTATCTCCTCGGCGCCTCGATCGGGGCCTGCGGCGCGCTCGTCGCCACCGCGGGCGTCTGGCTGGCGCTCTTCGCGCTCTTCTGCACGGGCACCTTCGTCGCCGGCTTCTACGGGGCCTTCGTCCAGAGCTATCGCTTCGCGGCGGCCGACAGCACGACCGGCCCGGACCGCGCAAAGGCCATTTCCGCCGTGATGATCGGCGGGCTGATCGCCGCGGTCATCGGCCCGCAGATGGTGATCTGGACGCGCGACGCCATCCCGGCCGCCCCCTTCGCCGGGAGTTTCCTCGGCCAGGCGGCGCTGGCGCTGGCCGCATTGCCGGTGCTGATGATGCTGCGCGCCCCGCCGCCGCCGCCCGCCGACGCGCCACCGCCCGTGGCGGGCCGGCCGCTCGGCGAGATCATGCGCCAGCCGCGCTTCCTCCTCGCCGTCGCCGCGGGGGTCGTCTCCTACGGGCTGATGAGCTTCGTGATGACCGCGACGCCGATCGCCATGGTCGGCTGCGGCCACACGGTGGGAGAGGCGGCGCTCGGCATCCAGTGGCATGTGCTGGCCATGTTCGGGCCGAGCTTCGTGACCGGCCGGCTGATCGCGCGGTTCGGCAAGGAGCGGGTGACGGCGGTGGGGCTGCTGCTGATCGCGGCGTCGGGCGCGGTCGCGCTGTCGGGCCTGAGCCTCGCGCACTTCTGGATCGCGCTGATCCTGCTGGGCGTGGGCTGGAACTTCGGCTTCATCGGCGCCACGGCCATGGTCACCGACTGCCACACCGCCGAGGAGCGGACGCGCGTGCAGGGCGCCAACGACTTCCTCGTGTTCGGCACCACCGCGACGGCCAGCTTCTCGGCCGGCGGCCTGCTCTCGACCGCCGGGTGGGAGATGATCAACTGGCTGGTCTTCCCGTTCGTCGCGGTCGTGCTGGTCCCGCTCCTGTGGACCGCCGCGCGCGACGGCGCCGCGCGGACGCGCCCGGTGGGCTGAGGCCCCGCCGGCCGGGGTCACCCGCTCCCGCACGCCCTGCCGCGCGAAGACGCGGTCGAACCGCTGCTTCGCCCAGGCTGCGAACAGCGGATGCGCGTCGGCCAGTTCCGCCTCGCTGCGGACCACCGGGGGCACGTGCTCCGGCCCGGACGTCGCGTGGCAGGGCGCCGGCGCCACGTGGGGCCGGTGCGGCTTGATGTCGCTGAGGTGGAGGCACCAGGGATCGTCGCCGGCGCTCTCCATGAAGTCGATCGCGCGGGTGGTGGAACAGGCGGTCTCGCCGTCCCCGGCCTTCACCCGCGCCGGGCGGTTCGCGTTCTCCATCAGCCAGCCCGACAGCTCCTCGCCGTCGTCGCCCTCGACCGCGTTGGCCCCATGGTCCCGGGCGTCGGGGCCGGGACAGCCGCGCTCGTTCAGCCAGCGGTTGTCGTGCTGCGGCTTCTTGCGGCCCTTCACCGGGTGCAGACCGTCGAGCCGGTCCCACAGCTCGAACCCGCATTCGGAGACCTGCGCGCCGATCCCGCTCGTCGGGTCGATGCCGAGGCGCGCGTGCGCTGCGTCCAGCGCATCGGGCGCCGGGGCCTGTCGTCGGCGGTGATCGAGGGGGTGCTGGCGTCCGCCGCCCCCGTCGTCGCGGTGATGGACGGCGACCTCCGGCACGACGAGCGCATCCTGCCGCGGATGCTGGAACGGCTGCGCGCCGACGCCGCGGACGTGGTGGTCGGCACGCGCCATGCGGGCGGGGGCGGCTTCGGCGACCTGTCCGGGACGCGGGTCGGTCTCTCGCGCCTCGCCACCCGCGTCGCCCGCGTCGCCCGTCGCACGCTCAGGGCCGAGACGCCCGACCCGATGAGCGGCTTCTTCATGGTGCGGCGCGACGCCTTCATGGAGGCGGTGCGCGACCTGTCGGGCATCGACTTCAAGATCCTGCTCGACCTCCTCGCCTCCTCCCCCCGCCCGCTGAAGGTGACGGAGGTGCCCTATTCCTTCCGCGCGCGGCAGGCGGGGGAGAGCAAGCTCGACACCATGGCGCTGTGGGAATTCGGGATGCTGCTGCTCGACAAGACCGTCGGGCGCTTCGTGCCGGTCCGCTTCATCGCCTTCGGCCTGATCGGCGGGATCGGCGTGGGGATCCACATGGCGATCCTCGCCAACGTGGGGATCGCGGCGGTGCTGTTCGACCGCTTCGCGACCACGTGGTGGGCCTCGGCGCTGGCCGGCATCCTGGCCGGGGCGGTCTGGAACTTCGCCGTCAGCTCCATCTACACGTGGCGGCCGCGCACGCCGCGGCCGGTCCCCGCCCCGGCGCCGCGACCCGGCCCGGCGCGCGCGCTCTGAGCGCGGGGTGACCACCCCCCCTCCCCGCCTCCGCGTGCCGGCAGGGGCCGCGGCACTTCTGGGCGCCGCGTTCGGCGCGGCCGGTGCCGCGCTCGCGGTCCTCGCCCGGGCGGCGGGGGCGACCCCGCCCGTGGCCGTCCTCCTCGCCCCGTTCGCGCTGGCGACGGGGGTGCTGGACGTCTCCGACCTGCACTATCCGATCGACCTCGCCTTCACGCCCGACAGCTGGGGCGCGCTCGGGCTCTGGACGACGGTGCTGGGCACCGGGCTCGACGCGGCCGGGCGGCTGCGGGCGGCGACGGTGGTGCTCGGCCTGCTGCCCGCCGTGCATCCGGGCATCGCGGTGCTGATCGCACCGGTCCTTCTGCTCGTGGCGGCCGCGCGGCTCGTCGACGACCCGGGCACGCTCCGGCGCGTGGCGCTGCCGGCCGCCCTCGCGCTGGCCGTGAGCGTGGCGAGCCTCGCGCTCCACCTGCTGTGGCTGCGCCTGCCCCTGCCGCCGGTCGACGACATCGCCGCGGTCGTCGGCTGCGCGGTCCTGACCGGGCCGATGCTGGAGGGCGTGCAGATCCGCACCGGCCGGCCGGTGACGATCGAGACGGCGCAGATGGACCAGATCCACGACGCCCCCGGCCTCGCCCTCGGGTTCCACCGGGTGCTGCGCGCGGCCTACGGGATCGACTTCGCGGTGCTGCCGCCCGACGGCCGGCGCAACCGGATGCTCTACGCCTTCGAGGACGACGTGCGGCACCTGTGGGAGGCGCGGACCGCGGCCGACTGGTCCGCCCTCGGGCGTGAGTTCGGCTTCACGGCGGTGTGGGTGCGATCCGGCTGGCGGCTCGGCCTCGCGCCGCTCGCGGACGACGGGCGCTTCGCCGTGTTCCGCGTCGACCCGGCGCCGTGAGCCTCAGAGGATGCGGCGGTACTGCACGAAGCCGGACCGGTCGGCGACCTTGTCGTAGAGGTGCATGGCGTCGCGATTGGTCTCGTGGGTGAGCCAGTGGACACGGCTGCAGCCCCGTGCCGTCGCCGCCGCGCACACCGCCTCGATCAGCGCCCGCCCGACGCCCCCGCCCCGCAGGCCGGGCTCCACGAACAGGTCCTGGAGATAGCAGTAGTCCCCGGCCGTCCAGCAGGAGCGGTGGTCGATCCAGTGGACGACGCCGACCATCCGCCCGTCGCCGTCGGTCGCGACGAAGCCGCCCATCGGCTCCCCGCCGCGCGTGAGGCGGCGGAACGTCAGGTCGGTCACGTCGTCGGCCACCGCGGTGCGGTAGAAGGCGAGATAGCCGTCCCACAGCGGACGCCAGCCGGCGCGGTCGGCGGCGACGAGGGGACGGACGGCGATCGTCATGGGACCAGCTCCGCGAGAAGGTCGGCCAGCGCCTCGGGGGCGGTCACCTGCGGGCTGTGGCTGGCGTCCAGCGTGCGCAGCGTCCATCCGGGCTCGGTGCGGGCGCGCTCGGCGAAGGGGGCGAAGGTGTCGACCGAGCCGATGCGCGTGCACCGCACGTAGGTCCGCGGCGGCCAGGGCGCGGCGGGATCGAGGCGCGCCGGCTCGGCGATGGCGGCCAGCGGCTGCGGCCCGCGGCGGGACAGGATCCAGTCGCGGTCCTTCTCGGGCGTGTCGGCCGGCAGGTCGTTGGGCGGGACCCTCCACCCCTCCCCCTCGCGCTCCGCGCGGTCGCGCATGCGCTTCGCCATGGCGGCCGGCATGAGGTCGAGCATCGACTGTCCGTCCCGCGGGACGAAGGCGTCGAGGTACACGAGACCACGGAACCGGCCGGGCAGGCGGTTGGCGACGACGGTGGCGACCATCCCGCCGTAGCTGTGGCCGAGAAGGACGGCGTCGCGGACGTCCTCCATCGCCACCACGGCGAGGATGTCGCGGACGTGGGTCTCCAGCGTGACGTCGGGCGTGAGCAGGTGCGCCCGCTCGCCGAGGCCGGTCAGCGTGGGGGTGAGGATCTCGACCCCGCGCTCGCGCAGCAACGGCCGCACCTTCCGCCACGCCCAGGCGGCCGACCACGCGCCGTGGACCGCGAGGAGGGTGCGGGTCATTCGGGGAACAGCATCGCCGGATCGAAGGCGAGCGCGGTGGCGAGCACCGAGCGCTCGTGAGGCGTGGCGGTCCGCGCGTCCGCCTCGATGGCGGCGAGACGCCCTTCGGCGATGCCGGTCGCCGCCGCAAGGGCCGCGCGGTCGAGGCCGCGGTAGGCACGAACGGTCGCGACGCGTCCGGCGCGATCGTCGATGAAGCGGTCGACGAAATCGGCCGGGAAGATCTCCTCCTCCCCGGTCGCGAGGCGGGCGAGCACCTCGTCGGCCGCACGAAGGTCGACGGCGTCTTCCGCCGCGGCGACCGTCGCGTCAGTCATCGCCTCTGGTCGCCGCCATGATCGCGTCGGTGGACGGCCCCGGTCCTGCGCATCCTCCCAGAGCCTCGAACCGAGCGAGCGTCTCGGGACGAGGCGGAACGGCGATGGCCGACGCCACCACGAGCGGCGCAGAGACCTCGGGCCGAACGTTCGGTTTCTCCTGCGCTGCCATCATCCCCTCACCCGTCGCCCATCTTCAGCGCGGCGAGGAAGGCGCTCTGCGGGATCTCCACCTGGCCGAACTGGCGCATGCGCTTCTTGCCCTCCTTCTGCTTGTCGAGGAGCTTGCGCTTGCGGCTGATGTCGCCGCCGTAGCACTTGGCCAGCACGTCCTTGCGCAGCGCCGAGATCGTCTCGCGCGCGATGACGCGCCCGCCGATCGCCGCCTGCACGGCGATCTTGAACATCTGCCGCGGAATCAGCTCCTTCAGCCGCTCGCACAGCGCGCGGCCCCGCTTCTCCGACTGGGAACGGTGGACGATGGTGGAGAGCGCGTCCACCGGCTCGGCGTTGACGAGGATGGACATCTTCACGAGGTCGCCCTCCTCGTACGTGTCCATCTGATAGTCGAAGGAGGCGTAGCCGCGGCTGATCGACTTCAGCCGGTCGTAGAAGTCGAAGACCACCTCGTTCAGCGGCAGCTTGTAGACCAGCATCGCCCGGTTGCCGGCGTAGGTCAGGTCCTGCTGCTGGCCGCGCCGGTCGGTGCAGAGCTGGAGCAGCGCGCCCAGATACTCGTCCGGCACCAGGATCGTCGCCTTGATCCACGGCTCCTCGATGTGGTCGATGCGCACCGGGTCCGGCATGTCGGCCGGGTTGTGCAGCTCCTTCACCGAGCCGTCGGTCATGTGGACGTGGTAGACGACCGAGGGCGCCGTCGCGATCAGGTCGAGGTCGAACTCCCGCTCCAGCCGCTCCTGGATGATCTCCATGTGGAGGAGCCCCAGAAAGCCGCAGCGGAAGCCGAAGCCGAGTGCCGCGGACGTCTCCGCCTCGTAGTGGAACGACGCGTCGTTGAGCGCGAGCTTGCCGAGCGAATCGCGCAGCCGCTCGAAATCGTCGGCGTCGACCGGGAACAGAGAGCAGAACACGACCGGCACCGACGGCTTGAAGCCGGCCAGCGGCACGGTGGCGCCCTGCTTGGCGTCGGTCAGCGTGTCGCCGATCTTGGTCTCGGTGATGTCCTTGATGCCCGCGGTGATGAAGCCCATCTCGCCCGGGCCCAGCGCGTCGGTCTGGACCGCCTTCGGCGTGAAGTAACCCACGCGTTCCGCCTCGTGCTCGGCGCCGGTGGACATCATCTTCAGCTTCTGGCCACGCTTCAGCGTGCCGTCGACCACGCGCACCAGGATGACGACGCCGAGGTAGGCGTCGTACCAGCTGTCGACCAAGAGCGCCTTGAGCGGGGCCTTCGGCTCGCCCTTGGGCGGCGGCAGGCGGGTGACGATCGCCTCCAGCACGTCGCCGATGCCGAGGCCGGTCTTGGCGGAGATCATGACCGAGTCCGACGCGTCGAGGCCGATCACGTCCTCGATCTGCTCCTTCACCCGGTCCGGCTCGGCCGCCGGCAGGTCGATCTTGTTGAGGACGGGCACGATCTCGTGGTTCGCGTCGATCGCCTGATAGACGTTGGCGAGCGTCTGCGCCTCCACGCCCTGGGAGGCGTCGACGACCAGGAGCGAGCCCTCGC
>JBIJED010000458.1:0-3398 GCA_044343785.1 Azospirillales bacterium
CACATGGCCCGGCGTGTCCATCAGGTTCAGCTGATAGGTCTCGCCGTCCTTCGCCTTGTAGGCGAGGCGCACGGTCTGGGCCTTGATGGTGATGCCGCGCTCGCGCTCGATGTCCATGCTGTCGAGCACCTGCTCGCGCATCTCACGGTCCTCGAGCCCGCCGCAGCTCTGGATGAGGCGGTCCGCCAGCGTCGACTTTCCGTGGTCGATGTGGGCGATGATCGAGAAGTTGCGGATTCTGGACTGGTCGACCATGGCTCTGACGCGGCGTTCGGGGACGACCGCAACATAGGGGCCGCCCCCGTCCGGGGCAATGCGGCCGAAGCTTGCATCGCGGACCGCCGGTGCCGAGACTGCCCCCTCTCCGAACGGGGGATGCGACCGGGTGCATCTGATCCAGACGCTCTATTGCGACGGACGGGACGGGATCGAGCAGGTGGCCCGCGGCTATGCGCAGGGATTCCCGGCCGCCGGCGCCACGGTCACCACCGTCGCCGGGATGCCGGACGCGCTCGCCGCCGAGTGGCGCGCGGGCGGCGCGGAGGTGGTGCGCGGGCGCGGGCTGTCGAGCCTGTGGCAGGGGTTCAACCCCGCGGCGGTCCTGGGCTGGGGCGCGCTGATGCGCCGGCGCGGGACGGCCGCGGTGATCTGCCACAACGGCAAGACCCATCACCTCTTCCGCCGCGCGGCCCCGGCGGGGACGGCGATGGTCTCGGTCTGCCACCTCGACAACTACCGCCACCGGGCGATCGCCGACGTGATCCTCTGCCTGAACCGGGCCCAGGCGGCGGACGTGGCGACGTTGCTCGGCCCGCGGGCGGCCGGGCGGCGGATCGCGGTGGTCGCCAACCCGCTGGCGCTCGCGGACCTGCCCGACCTCGGGCCGGGCGACGTGCGGATCGCCGGCCGCGGCGCGGGCGCGGGCCCCCTCCGGCTGGGCGTTCTGTGCCGGATCGTGCCGGCCAAGCGGGTGGACGTGCTGGTGCGGGCGGTCGCACGCCTCGGCGACATGGGGGTGGCGGCCACGCTGGACGTGGGTGGGCGCGGGGCCGACGCGGAGCGGGTCGCCGACCTCGCGCGCACCATGGGGGTGGCGGACCGCGTCCGGCTGGTGGGGTGGGTGGAGGACCGGCGGGCGTTCCTGCGCGGCCTCGACGTCTACGTCTCCGCCGCGGCCGACGAGCCCTACGGCATGGCGCTGGCCGAGGCCGCCTACTACGGGGTGCCGCTCGTGGCCACCGCGGCGGCGGGGCCGGTGGAGCAGATCCGCGACCGGACCGACGGGCGCCTCGTGCCCGTGGACGATGCGGTGGCCTTGGCAGACGCGGTCGCCGGCCTCGCGGCCGACCCGGCGCAGGCCCGCGGCCTCGCCATGGCGGCGCGGGCCGCGGTCCTTCGGCGCTGCGATCCGGCCCGGGTCGCCGCCTCGATCGGCGAGGCGATCAGCGCCTGGCGTGAGGGGGATCCTGCCGAACGCCTGCGGACGCGAGCAGCAGGATGAGGCCGGGCACCCCGAGCACGATCGCCGCGGGCCAGAGGAGGACGGTGACGATCCCCGGGTCCCAGAGGTCCGGCAGCAGGTGACGCTGCACCGCGACCTGCGCGAGGCCGAGGCTGTCGGGGTGGATCCGGTACCAGAGCGCCCCCGCGTCGGTCCCCAGCGGCCCGGCGCCGGCCGCGAGATCGACGGCCACGACGGCGGCGGCGGCGAGGAGGAGGGCGAGACCGATCAGGCGGACGACGAGACGCACGGACGGCTCTCCCTCCCGGACGGACCAGCGTTATCCCGCGCGCCCGCCCGGCGCAACGGCCCGCTCGGATCGCGGCCGGTACGGCTTGCGGCCCGCCCCGACGGTCGCTATGTTCCGCCCGCCCGGAGGGGTGGCCGAGTGGTTGAAGGCGCTCGCCTGGAAAGCGGGTATACCGGAAACGGTATCGTGGGTTCGAATCCCATCCCCTCCGCCATCGCACCCGTCCGGACCATCGGCCGGTCGCGCGGGCCGTGCCGGACGTGCGGGCCGTGCCGGCCGGACGAGGCGTCCCACACAGCGGCCCACGTCGTCATCCGCCGCCGGTCCGGAGCGATCGGTCACGCCACCTCGTGCCCTTCGCGCCAGACCGCGCGCACCACGGGCAGGTCGTCCACCACCCGCACGCGGATCAGATCGGCCCGGCGCCCGGGCTCGATGGCGCCACGGTCGTCGAGGCCCACCATCGCGGCCGGGTTGCGCGACACGGTCGCGACCGCCGCCGGCAGACCGAGGCCCCTGGCCGAGAGAAGGAAGGCGGCGTGGAGCAGGCTCGCCGGTACGTAGTCGGACGAGAGCCCGTCGAGGAGCCCCGCCCCCGCCAGTTCGCCCGCCGAGACGTTGCCCGAGTGGGAGCCGCCGCGCACCACGTTGGGCGCCCCCATCACCACCGCCATGCCGACCGACCGGGCGCGCCGCGCCGCCGCCTCGGTCGTCGGGAACTCCGAGATCGTCAGCCCGTCCGCGTGCGCCTCGTCCACGTGCGCGGGCGTGGTGTCGTCGTGGCTCGCCAGCGCCATGCCGTGGGCGCGGGCGAGGTCGAGGATGCGGCGGCGGTTGGGCTCGGCCACCCGGTCGTGCGCCGCCTTCTTCTCGGCGATGTGGGACTGGAACTCCGCCTCGGTCCAGTTCTTGGTCCGGTGGAAGGCCCGGTAGGTCGTCATGTCCGACCATTGGCGCTGGCCGGGGGTGTGGTCCATCAGCGAGACGAGCCGCACCAGCGGGTTGTCCGCCATCTCCTCGAACAGCGGCACCGCGCCCTCGTCCGAAATCTCGCAGCGCAGGTGGACCAGATGGTCGGCGCGGAAGAGGCCGTGGTCGCGCGTCTGCGTGATCGCCGCGACCGCATCCAGCAGCATGCGCCGCCGCTGCCCGCCCTCGCGGTAGTCGCCGACCGCGATCGCATCGAGCACCGTGGTGATGCCGGCCGCCGCGATCTGGGCGTCGTGGGCCAGCACGGCCGCCCGCGGCGAGGGCCAGTAGACCGACGGGCGCGGCTGGAGGTGGCGCTCCAGATTGTCGGTGTGGATCTCGACCAGACCCGGCAGGACATGGTCGCCGCCGAGGTCCTCGGCGCCGGGGACGGCGCTGCGGCCCGGCCGGACGTCGGCGATCCGCCCGTCGCGGATCACGATCGTGCCGTCGACCACAGCGTCGGGCAGCACGACCCGGGCGTTGGTGAGGATGGTCTCCTGGCTCACGGCCTTCGTCTCCGTCGTATCGACGCGGGGGTTCTAGTACACCGCACGCCCGCCCGACCAGACGGCACGGACGTGGGGCTGCCCCCCGGCCGAGACGACCCGGACGAGATCGGCCCGGAGACCCCCGGCGATCCGGCCGCGGTCGTCGAGGCCGCACAGGCGGGCGGGG
>JBIJED010000034.1:0-11355 GCA_044343785.1 Azospirillales bacterium
CATGATGCCGTGGAGCGCGCCCGACGGCTCGTTCCTGTGGCAGGCGCCGAACTCGGCGATGCGCAGCGGCAGGTCGCGGTAGCTCTTGATGCCCTGGCGATAGATCTGCACGTGGCCGGGGCAGTTCATCGGCTTCACGCCGAACTGCCGCTCCTCGTCCACCTGGATCTTGTACATGTTGTCGCCGTACATCTCCCAATGGCCGGAGGCCACGAAGAGCGAGCGGTCGACGAGCTGGGGCGTCTTCACCTCGACGTAGCCGGCGGACGCGAGGCGCGTGCGGACGTAGGTCTCCAGCGTGCGGACCAGCGTCCAGCCCTTGGGGTGCCAGAAGACGCTGCCGGCCGCCTCCTCCTGCAGGTGAAAGAGGCCCATCTCGCGCCCGAGGCGGCGGTGGTCGCGCTTCTCCGCCTCCTCCAGCATGTGGAGGTGGGCTTCCAGCTCCTTCTCGTCGCGCCAGGCCGTGCCGTAGATGCGCTGGAGCTGGGGGTTCTTCGCGTCGCCGCGCCAGTAGGCGCCGGCCAGCTTCATCAGCTTGAACGCCGTGCCGATCCGGCCGACGGACGGCATGTGCGGCCCGCGGCAGAGGTCGAGCCACTGGCCCTGGCGGTAGACCGTGATCGTCTCGGTGCCCGGAAGATCGCGGATCAGTTCGGCCTTGAAGCGTTCGCCCCGCGCCTCGAAGAAGGCGATGGCGACGTCGCGCTCCCACACCTCGCGCACGAAGGCGGCGTCGCGGGCGACGATCTCCTTCATCTTCGCCTCGATCTTCGGCAGGTCGTCCGGCGTGAAGGGCTCGGCCCGCCAGAAATCGTAGTAGAAGCCGTTCTCGATCGAGGGGCCGATCGTGACCTGCGTGCCGGGATAGAGCTCCTGCACCGCCTCCGCCATCACGTGGGCGGCGTCGTGGCGGATGAGTTCCAGCGCCTCCGCACTCTTGCGGGTGACGATCTCGAGCCGCGCGTCCGCCTCGATCGGCAGCGACAGGTCGACCATGCGCCCGTCGAGCCTGGCCGCCAGCGCCGCCCTGGCGAGCCCCGCGCCGATCGACGCCGCGACCGCGGCGGCCGTGGTGCCGCGCGCGACGGTCCGGACGCTGCCGTCGGGCAGCGTCAGGGCGATCGGGGCGGCATCGGCGACGGCGGCGGACATGGCGGCGACCTTCCGGGAAGCGGGATCATCCGGGACGTCCATGGACCGGAAACCGGCCCGGGCTGTCAAGCACGCCCTGCGGTACCCAGCCGTGCGTCGACGGCCGCGAGCGCCTCGGCGGGCGCGATGCCGGCGATCGCGGGCCTGCGCAGGACGCTGACCCAGGGGCGCGTCAGCCCGGTCCGCTTGGGCGAGACGTGCGAGCCGAAGAGCGCCACCGTCGGCCGCCCCAGATGCACGCCGAGGTGGGTCGGGCCGGTGTCGTTGCCGACCACCAGCGCCGCCCCCTTCAGGACGCCCGCGAGGCGGAACCAGTCGAGCGGCCGCCCGTCGCCCTCCAGCAGCGCCCGGCCCGGCAGGGCGCGGCAGAGGTCGATCTCGTCCGGCCCGGGGACCGTGACCACGGGCACGCCGCGGTCGACGAGCGCCCGGGCGAGGGCGGCGTAGTGCGGCCAGCGCTTGTGCGGAAGGCCGGCCGACGACCCGGGCACCAGCACCACGTAGGGGCCCGCGACCCCGGCCGCGGCCAGCGCGTCGGACGCGTCGTCGACCATCCAGTCGGGGTTCGGATCGGGCGTGTGCCGCACCGGCACGCCCGCGGCCGCCATCTGCCCGGCGAACCGCACCATCATGCTCGGCTTGGTCTCGGGCGCGCGCTGGTCGGGCGGCAGCAGCGGCAGCGTCGACCAGACCGGGGCCGGCAGCACGAGCCGCCGCAGCAGGACGGTGCGCCGGTTGTTCTGGAGGTCGTAGACCCGGCCGAACCCGCCCCGGCGCAGCCCGATCCAGTGGGCGAGCGTCCGGTCGGGGCGCCAGCGCGTGTCGCGCGGTTCGGCCGTCACGCGGTCGAACGACGGGCAGCGCCGCAGCAGCCTGGCGAAGCCGGGCCGGGTCAGCACCGTGATCTCGGCGCCCGGGTGGTGCGCCCGCAGATCGCGGAAGACACCCTCCGCCATGACGATGTCGCCGAAGGCGCCGAGCTTGATGACGAGGATGCGGTCGGGGGACATGGGCCGGGCGGTGACGACGTCGTGGACCGCCATTGCTGCCGTCGGCCGGCCCGCTGTCAACCGCCCCGCCGTCGGTCCGCACGGGCGGCGCCGGCGCCCGCGGGCACAGGCCGTTGTTGCGGGTTCGCGCGAGAAAGGTAATACTATAGGATAAACATTTTCGCGTGAGGCTATCGATGGTCCGCCTGCTCCAGAGCGCGCGCCTCGGATCGATCCTGGTCGGTTTCGCGGTCGCGATCGCGGTCGTCGTCGGCCTGCAGTCCGTGCTCGTGTCGCGGTCGGTCGAGCAGATCCGGGTCGGCGGGCCGAAGTTCGACGCGGTCATCCTGTCGAAGGACATGGTTGCGGACATCCTTCCCCCGCCGCTGTACGTGATCGAATCGTACCTCGTCCTGACCAAGGCGATGGAGGAAGGCCGCGCCGGCGTTCCGGCGGCGCGCACCGAGATCGCCCGGCTCAAGGCGGAGGCCGAGGCGCGCAGCATCTTCTGGCGGTCGGCTTCGATCCCGGAGCCGCTCCGCGCCCGGCTGGTCGAGAGCACCGGCCGGCCGGCGCGCGCCCTCTTCGAGGAGGCGGAGACCCGCCTCCTCCCGGCGCTGGCGGAGGGCAACGTCACGGCCGCGGCCGCTTCCTATGCCCGCGTCTCCGAACTCTACCGCACCCACCGCGCGGAGGTGGAGAAGACGGTGAAGGCGGCCGAGGCGTTCGGCGAGAGCGTGGTCGCCGACGCCGAGGCGAACAACCGGTCGACCGCGACGACGCTGATCGTCCTCGGCCTCGGCGTGGCGCTGGCGGTCGTGCTGGGCGTCTGGCTCATCGCCATCGGGGTCGGCCGGCCGATCGCCGCCGTGACGAAGGCGCTGGGCGAGATCGCGGAGGGGAACGCCGCCGCCACGGTCCCCACGATCGACGGCGGGAGCGAGGTGGCCGCCCTCACCCGCGCCGCGGTGCGCCTGCGCGCCAGCGTGGCCGCCGCCCATCGGCAGGCCCAGATGATCGAGCAGTTGCCGCAGCCGGTCCTGCTGGCCGACGCGACCGGCCGCACGATCACCTTCGCCAACGCGGCCGCCCGTGACCTCATGCGCCGGCTCGGCGGGGCCCTTCCCTTCGCGCCCGATGCGGCGGTCGGGAACCCGGTCGCCCCGCTGCTCGGCGACGGGGCCGCCGGGTTCGGTGCGCTCCTCGGCGACGCCAAGGCGCTTCCGGCCCACGCCACCGTCTCGGTCGGGACCGAGGCCCTGACCTTCAACGCCTCGGCCGTGCGCGACGCGGACGGCACGGTGGCCGGCATCCTGCTGGCCGCCACGCTCGTCACCGACCGCGTCCGCGTGGTGACCAGCTTCGAGCGCGACGTCACCGCCGTGGTCGACGCGCTGGCGGGGGCGGCGGAGGCGATGGCCCACCGGGCGTCGGACATGTCGCGCATGGCGCAGGACGCGCAGGGCGTCGCCGCCATCGTCGCCGGTGCCTCGACCGAGACCAGCGCCAACGTCGGCACCATCGCCGCCGCGACCGAGGAGCTGTCGGCCTCGCTGCAGGAGGTGATGGCCCAGGCCGAGCGCGCCAACCGCTCGGCGACGGAGGTGTCGGCGCTGGCCAGGGATACCGACGGCGCGGTGCAGAACCTGCGGACCGTCGGCGGCACCATCCGCTCGGTCGTCGACCTGATCAGCGGCATCGCGGCCCGCACCAACCTGCTGGCGCTGAACGCCACGATCGAGGCGGCGCGGGCGGGCGAAGCCGGCCGCGGTTTCGCCGTCGTGGCGACGGAGGTGAAGTCGCTGGCCCAGCAGACGGCCTCGGCGACCGACGAGATCCGCTCCCAGGTCGACGCGATGGCCGATGCGGTCGAACACTCCGTCGTCGTGATCGCGCGCATCACCGGCTCGATCGGCGGGATCCAGGACAGCGTCGCCGCCATGTCCGACGCGGTGCACCAGCAGACCGAGGCGACCGCCGAGATCAGCCGCTCGATCCAGGAGGCCGCGAACGGCACCGCCGAGGTCGACCGCGGCATCGTCAGCCTGTCCGGCTCGATGGAGCAGAGCGGGATGACGGCGCATGAGGTGTCGGAGAAGGCGGCGGACGTCGCCGACCAGACCCGCTCCCTCAAGCGCGCGACCGACGACCTGCTGACGACGATCCGGGCGGCCTGAGGCGGTTCAGAGGTTCATGACGGCCAGGACGGCGCGCGTCAGCGCGCTGTCCGGCTTCGCGAGTTCCAGCACGATGTCGAAGTGGTTCGTCCCCGGACAGGGCACGAACGTCACCGGACAGCCGTGGGCCGCCGCCGCGGCCATGTAGATCTCGCTCTGGCGCTTGAACTCGTCGGTCTCGTCGGGCGCGTAGGACACCAGCAGCGGGATGGGTGCGGACGGAAGGGCGTGGATCGGGCTGTTCCGCAGCGCCTCCGAAGGGTCCATGCGCAGCCAGCCGTTGGGCTCGCCCCGCTGCACCGGGTCGAGGTCGAACAGCCCCGACAGGAGCGTGGCCCCAGCGACCGGCGGGTCCGGCAGGCCCATGGCGGGCGCCCATCCCGACGCCGCGAGCGCCGCCGCCAGGTGCCCGCCCGCCGAACTGCCGGCCACATGGATGCGCGCGGGGTCCCCGCCGTGGGCGCCGACGTTCGCGTGGACCCAGGCGAGCGCCGCCCGGCACTGGCGGACGATCTCGTCCATGGAGACGGTCGGGGCGAGGGCGTAGTTCACGACCACCACGCAGGCGCCGGCGGCGGTGAAGGTTTCGGCCATGAAGCCGCTGTCGGCGGCGTCGAGCGCGCGCCAGTAGCCGCCGTGGACGTAGACGAAGACGGGGGCCGGACCGGTGCCCGCCCGCGCGGGCCAGACGTCGAGCCGCTCGGGCTCGGTCGTGCCGTAGGGGATGCCGACCGCACAGGGCAGCGTCGCCCGCGCCCCGGCCGTCAGCCGGGCGTATTCGGCGACGAAGGGGCCGATGTCGGGCACCCTTCCGCGGGCGGAGAGCTGGACGTCGAGTTCGGCGGCGGTCCAGTAGCGGAAGGCGGTGGTCATGGGGGGCTCCCATGGACCGCTGTTCGCGGTCCATCTCTCCCCGGGGGGGAGAGGGGACGCGGCCTCAAGCGTTCTCCCCTCTCCCCCCCGGGGAGAGGGGGCGGGGGAGAGGGGGTGGAGCAGGCCGACAGAAGCCATCATGCTCTCTCAGATCCCGATCAGCCCGCGCACCGTCGCCGCGTCGCGCTCGATGTCCGCGCTGGTCCCGCTCCACACCGTGCGGCCCTTCTCGATGATGACGTGGCGGTCGGCGAGGCGCTTCAGAACCTGGATGTTCTTGTCGATGATCAGGATCGACTGGCCCTCGGCCTTGAGGCGCTCGACGATCGCCCAGATCTCGGTGCGGATCACCGGCGCCAGCCCCTCGGTCGCCTCGTCGAGCACGAGGAGGAGCGGGTTGGTCATCAGCGCCCGGCCGATGGCCAGCATCTGCTGCTCGCCCCCCGACAGCGTGCGGGCGGACTGGTTCGCCCGCTCCTTCAGCCGGGGGAACTGGGCGTAGACGCGCTCCAGCGTCCAGGCGTCGGCACGTCTGCGCCGGTCGGCCGCCGTCGCGACGAGGTTCTCGCGCACGGTGAGCGTCGGGAACACCTGCCGGCCCTCGGGCACGAGGCCGATGCCGCGCCGGGCGATGGCCTCGGGCGTCCAGCCGGCGACGGCCGCGCCCGCGAACGCCACACGGCCCCCCGTCGGGCGGTTGAGGCCCATGATGGCGCGCACGGTCGTGGTCTTGCCCATGCCGTTGCGGCCGAGCAGGGTGACCACCTGCCCCTCGCCCACCGCGAGGTCGACGTGGAAGAGGACCCGGCTGCGGCCGTAGGCGGCCTGAAGCCCCTCGACGGTCAGCATCAGACCTCCTCCTCGGCGAGGTAGGCGGCGCGGACCTCCGCGTTCTCCCGGATCTCGGCCGGGGGGCCCGAGGCGATGCAGCGGCCGTAGACGAGGACCGAGATGCGGTCGGCCAGCGCGAAGACCGCCTCCATGTCGTGCTCGACCAGGAGGATGGTGATCCGGCCCTTCAGCCCCCGCAGGATCTCGGTCATCGCCTTCGATTCGGTGGCGCCCAGCCCCGCCATCGGCTCGTCCAGCAGCAGGAACCGCGGCCCGGTCGCGAGCGCGATGGCGAGTTCCAGCTGCTTGTGCTCGCCGTGCGACAGGTCGGCCACCCGCACCTGCGCCCGGTCGGCCATGCCGACCGCGGCGAGGTGCTCCATCGCCGGGCCGATCAGCCGCGGATCGCGGCGCGCGTCGCGGAAGAAGCGGAAGCCGTGCCCCTGGCGCGCCTGGACGGCCAGCGCGACGTTGTCCAGCGCCGTGTCGTCCTCCAGAAGCTGCGTGATCTGGAACGAGCGGGCGAGGCCGCGCCGCACCCGCTGGGGCGTCGAGAGCCGCGTGATCTCCTCGCCCTCGAACAGGATGCGCCCCTCGTCCTGGCGCAGCTCGCCCGCGATCTGGCCGATGACGGTGGTCTTGCCGGCGCCGTTCGGGCCGATCAGCGCGTGAAGCTCGCCCGGGACGACGTCGAGGGTGAGGTCGTCGGTCGCCAACAGCCCGCCGAACCGCTTCACCAGCCCGTCCAGGCGCAGCATCGGCCCGGTCATCGCCCGTCCCGCTTCAGGAGCGACGCGACGAAGCCGTAGAGGCCGCCGCGCGCGAACAGCACGATGCCGATGAGGATGGGGCCGAGCCAGAACTGCCAGTGCTCGGTCCAACCGGCCAGCGCCGTCTCCATCCCCACCAGCGCGATGGCACCCCAGATCGGCCCGATCAGCGAACCGGCGCCGCCGAGGATGACCATGATCATCAGCTCGCCCGACTTGGTCCACGCCAGCAAGTCGGGGCTGACGAAACGCTGCAGGTTGGCCATGAGCGCGCCCGCCAGCCCCGCGCCCATGCCGGCGATGACGAAGGCCACCAGCTTGTAGCGGTATGTCGAGACGCCGATCGCCGCCATCCGCCGCTCGTTCTGGCGCAGGCCCGTGAGCACGCGCCCGAAGCGCGAGCGCACGATCCGCGCGACGAGCAGCACGTAGGCCCCCAGCGCCACGAGGCCGATGTAGTACATCGTGGTGGTGTCGCGCAGGTTCAGGTCGAACAGCACGTTCGGCCGGCGCACGATCAGCCCGTCGTCGCCGCCGTAGACCTTCAGCGAGACGAACAGGAAGAAGATCATCTGCGCGAAGGCCAGCGTGATCATGATGAACTGCACGCCCGTGGTGCGCAGCGACAGGGCACCGACGGCGAGCGCGAACAGCCCGCTGACCAGCATCGCCGCCGGCACCGTGACGAGGAGCTGGTTCGTGCCCGGGATCAGCCCCAGGAAGGGCGAGCCTGAGATGAAGTGGGCGTAGAGGATGCCGACCGTGTAGCCGCCGAGCCCCAGGTAGGCGGCATGCCCGAAGCTGACGAGCCCGCCGTAGCCGAGGATGAGGTTCAGGCTGACCGCGGCGATGGCGTAGAGGATCATCCGCGCGAACAGCGTGATCGTGGCCGGTCCGCCGACGAGGTCCGGGAACAGCGGGATGGCCGCCAGCCCCGCGAAGGTCAGAAGCGCCAGCACGAGGCCCGCGCGGTCGCGCGCGGCCGGGGGTTGCGCGGGTTCAGCCATGGGCGGGGAACAGGCCCTTCGGCCGCAAGAGGAGGACGAGTGCCATCAGGAGGTAGACGCCCATGGAGGAGAGGCCCGCACCCAGTGCGTCGGCCTCGGAGCCGGCCATCACCGTGCGCAGGAAGCCGGGCAGGAAGGCGCGGAGCATCGTGTCGACGACGCCGACCAGGAGCGCGCCGAACACGGCACCGCGCACCGAGCCGATGCCCCCGATCACGACGACGACGAAGGTGAGGATCAGGATCTGCTCACCCATGCCGACCTGCACCGAGGTCAGCGGCCCGGCCATGATCCCGGCGAGCCCGGCGAGCAGCGCGCCCAGCCCGAAGACGACCGTGTAGAGGAGGCGGATGTCGACGCCGAGTGCCCGCACCATCTCGCGGTTGGTGGCGCCCGCGCGCACCAGCATGCCGATGCGCGTGCGGGTGATCAGCACCCAGAGGCCCAGCGCCACCAGGATGCCGACCGCGATGATGACGAGGCGGTAGATCGGATAGGGAACGCCCGGCAGGAGTTCCACGGCACCCTGGAAGGCCGGCGGGATGTTCACGAACATCGGCTGGCGGCCGAAGATCAGGATGATCGACTGGTTGAAGAACAGGATCAGCCCGAAGGTCGCCAGCACCTGGTCGAGGTGGTCGCGGGCGTAGAGCCGCCGAAGCACCACGAACTCGATCACCATGCCCAGCACGCCGGCGGCGGCCAGCCCGGCGACGAGCGCCAGCAGGAACGAGCCCGTCCCGGCCGCCGTCACGGCCGCCGCATAGGCGCCGACCATGAACAGCGATCCGTGGGCGAGGTTGATCACGCCCATGATGCCGAAGATGAGCGTCAGCCCGGCCGCCAGCATGAACAGCATCACGCCGAGCTGGACGCCGTTGAGGAGCTGCTCGAGGACGAGCGTCATGGGGACGAGGACCCTCACCCTGTCCCTCTGCCCCGGCCGCGGGAGAGGGGACGGAACGTCAAGATTTCGCCCTCTCCCGCGGCGCGGGAGCAAGATTTCGCCCTCTCCCGCGGCCAGGGCAGAGGGGGGACCCGCCGCGAAGCGGTGGGGGGGGTGAGGGCCTCCCGACCGCCTCAGAGCCTGCAGTCGGCCGCGTAGGCGTCGCCGTGGTTCGACATCACCCGGGCGCCCGACTTCATCATCGGCTTGCCGTCCGGGCCGCGGACGATCTCGCCCGCCCACCAGTCCTGGATCGGGTGCTGGTTCGGGCCGAACCTGAACGGTCCGCGCACCGACTGGAACTCCGCCTTCAGCATGGCGGTGCGGAAGGCGTCGGTGTTGTTCACGTTCCCGTTCGTGCCCTTCAGCGCCGCACCGATCGCCAGCGCGGTGTCGAACGACTGGCTCGCGTAGAAGGTCGGCAGGCGGTTGAACTTCTTCTGGAACTCCTCGACGAACCTCTTGCTCGTCGGGTTGTCGAAGTCGTGGAACCAGTGGCTCGTCAGCCGCACGCCGATCGCGCTGTCGCCGACCGAGTTCATGGTGGTCACGTCCATCGACGGGGCCGCGACGACCATCGGGATGGCGCCCGCGAGGCCCGCCTGCTGGTACTGGCGCAGGAAGGTGATGCCGAGGCCGCCGGGGTGGAACTGGAACACCACGTCGGGGTTCGCGGCGCGGATCTGCGCCATCTCGGCCGCGTAGTCGGTCTGGTCGAGGCGGGTGTAGACCTCGCCGGCGATCTCGCCCTTGAAGAAGCGCTTGAAGCCGGTCAGCGCGTCGCGGCCCGCCTGGTAGTTGGGCGCGAGGATGAAGGCGCGCTTGTAGCCGAGGTCCTGCACCGCCTTGCCGGCGCTCTCGTGCAGGCTGTCGTTCTGCCAGGAGACCACGAAGTAGTTCTTGTGGCACTCCTTGCCGGCGAAGTTGGACGGGCCGGCGTTCGGGCTGACGTAGATCGCCCCCTCGTCCAGCACGTCCGGCACGGCGGCGCCGGCGATGTTCGAGAACACGATGCCGGTGACGAGCCTGATCCGCTCGGACTTCAGGAACTTCTCGACGACCTGCTTGCCCTTGCCGGGATTGAAGCCGTCGTCCTCGACGAGGAGCTGGACCGGGATCCCGCCCAGCTTCCCGCCCTCCATGTCGATGGCGATCTGGAAGCCGTCGCGGATGTCGGCGCCGAGGTAGCCGCCCGGCCCGGACAGCGTCGTCACGAGCCCGATCTTCACGGGTGTCTGCGCCATCGCGGGGGCGGCCGCCAGGGCCGCGGCCACGGCAAACGAACGGATCAAACTCTTTGTCGTCATGGTCCCGAAGCCTCCGGTGCGTTTTTTTAAGTTTAAACTTTCTCGGCCCCCTCCCGTCAAGCGGAGCAGGCCCGTGCGACGCGCCTGTTGACGCCATCGCATTCCACTGGAATCATCGGTGACATGTCACAACGCACGTCACCTTCCCTCAGTCTTGTCGCCGATCCCGCCGGGTCCGGGCTCGGCGCGCAGGCCCACGCGGCGATGCGCCGGCTGATCCTGACCGCCCGCGTCCCGCCCGGCGCACAGGTGTCCGAACAGCGGCTGTGCGACCTCACCGGGTTCGGCCGGGCGCCGGTGCGCGCCGCCCTCGCCCGCCTGTCGGAGGAGGGTCTGGTCCAGGCGGTTCCCCGGCGCGGCTACACCGTCACCCCGGTGACCGTCCACGACATCCACGAGGTGTTCGAGCTGCGCCTGCTGCTGGAACCGGCGGCCGCGGCCACGGCGGCCGGGCGGATCGATGCCGCGGCGCTGGCGCGGCTGGAGGGGATCTGCGGGGCGGACTACCGGCCCGACGACCCGGACAGCGCGCTCGCCTTCCTCGACGCGAACACCGCCTTCCACGTCGCGGTGGCGGAGATCGGCGGGAACGGCCGGCTGGCGCGCCAGCTCGGCCGCCTGCTCGACGAGATGACGCGGATGCTGCTGCTGGGCCTCGTCACCCGCGACCGGACGCCGGAGATGCAGGCCGAGCACCGCGGCCTCGTCGACGCGCTGGCGGCCGGCGACGCGGCGGGTGCCGCCGCCCTCTCGCGGGCGGAGATCGAGGCGGCGCGGGACATGGTGATGGCAGGACTGACCGGGCGCGGGTCGCGCGCCGCGATCGGCTGAGGACGAGGAACGGACGATGGATGCGCTCACGTTGGTCCGCACGGCGCTCGACGACCTCGTCGCCGGCCTCGACCGCACGATGGCCGCCCCGCTGGAGGCGCGGCACGCCCATGTCGCCGACCTGCTGCCCCGTTTCCTGGGGCGCGCCGACCTTCTCCCGGAGGACGCGTGCCGGCCGGGTGAGGACCGCTACGCCCGCCACCTCCTGCACGCCGACCCGGCCGGCCGCTATGCGCTGCTGGCGATCGTCTGGAGCGAGGGGCAGGCGAGCCCGATCCACGCGCACCGCGTCTGGTGCGCCTTCGGCGTCCACGCGGGCACGGTCGAGGAGCGCTGGTACGCCGCCGCCGGGGGCGCCGCACCGGTGGAGACCGGGCGCCGCCCGCGTCGGCCGGGCGCGGTGGGCGCGGCCGGCCCCGGGCTGGCGTCCGTCCACCGGCTCGCCCATGCCGGCACGGGCCCGGCGGTCACC
>JBIJED010000400.1:0-3858 GCA_044343785.1 Azospirillales bacterium
TCCGACCAGAACACATCCGATTCGTGTTTATTCCACTTGCGACATATCGTCCAGTGATCCCGCATGGAAGCCGATACCTTCGGATGGACATGCGACGGCCCGGGGGGAATAGGTTGTGCTACGGCCCGTTGACCGCTTCGAGACCGGCCGCCGACGCGCCCCGTGTGGCGGGCGTCGGCCGGCTCGACTATAGAGTTCCGGCGCCCGCGTGCGCCCCGTTCCGACCGTGAGGGTGCGTCCCTTGTCCCGAACCTTCGCCCTGTCGATCGTCGTGCCCGTCTACAACGGGGCGAACAGCGTCGGCGCGCTCGTCGACGCGCTGGCCGGGCTCGAGATCCCCGGCGGGCACGAGATCGTGCTGGTCAACGACGGTTCGCCGGACAACAGCCGCGACGTCTGCCTCGCGCTCGTGCGCCGGGCCGGCGTGTCGGTGTCGCTGGTCGACCTCGCGCGGAACTTCGGCGAGCACAACGCCGTGATGGCCGGCCTTTCCCAGGCCCGCGGGTCGTTCGTCATCACCATGGACGACGATCTGCAGAACCCGCCGGAGGAGGTCGTCCGCCTGTTCCTCCACGCGCGCGATCACCGCTACGACGTCGTCTACACCTACTACGCGGAGAAGCAGCACGCGTGGTGGCGCAACCTCGGCAGCCGCTTCACCAACTGGTGCGCCGACCAGCTTCTCGACAAGCCCAAGGGCCTGTACCTGTCCAGCTTCCGCTGCATGAGCGCCTTCGCCGTGCGCGAGATCCTGCGCCATGCCGGGCCCTATCCCTACGTCGACGGCCTTTTGATGCAGGTCACACAGAACATCGGCCGCCTTCAGGTGCGGCACCTGGCGCGGGCGGAGGGGCGGTCGAACTACACGCTCCGCCGCCTGATCCGCCTGTGGTCGGCGATGTTCCTCAACTTCTCGGTCATGCCGCTGCGCGTCAGCGGCATGCTCGGCACCGGGCTGGGCGCGCTCGGCGGGATCGGCTTCCTCGTCATCCTGTTCGAATGGGCGATGGGGCGGACGCCGGAGGGCTATGCGTCGCTGGCGAGCGCCATCCTGCTGCTGGCCGGCGTGCAGCTCGTGATGCTCGGCCTGATCGGCGAGTATCTCGGCCGTCTGTTTCTGACCGTGAACCGGAAGCCGCAGTTCGTCGTCAGGGACGTCCATGCGCCGGGTGCCGAGGCCGAGCGGACCCGGGCCACCGCCCTCGACGCGCCCGTCCGGTAGGATCGCCGCCATGACCCTTTTCCACGCGGCGCTGATCGGCGCGATCCTGCTCGGCGTGACCGGGCAGTTCCTGCTGAAGATGGGCGCATCGGCCGAGGGGCTCGTCCAGCAGCTCCTGGCACCCCCGTCGATCGCGGGGCTCGGCTTCTATTTCCTGTCGGCGATGCTCTACATGCTCGCGCTGCGGCAGATCCCGCTCTCGGTCGCCTATCCCAGCGTCTCGGCCAGCTACGTCGTGGTGGCGCTCGTCTCGATGCTGGTGTTCGGCGAGGCGCTGGGACCGCTGAAGCTCGACGGCATCGCGCTGATCAGCATCGGCGTCGTCCTTCTCTACGCCTGACGACGCCGGCCGCCGCTCACGCCGCCGCCAGGGGTCGCGCGGCGCAGGTCCGGACCGCCTCGACCACCCGCGACACGTCCGCGTCCGACAGCTGCGCGAACATCGGCAGGCTGAGGATCGCGAGCGCGGCCGCCTCGGTGTTCGACAGGCCGCCCGGCGCGAGGGCCACGCGACCCCGGTATGCGGGCTGGAGGTGGACCGGCACCGGATAATGGACGTTCGTCATCACGCCCATCTCCCGCAGGCGGGCCTTCAGGCCCTCGCGGTCCGGATGGCGCAGGACGTACTGATGGAAGACATGGGTGGTGTCCGGGCGTCGCCAGGGCCGCTCGACCGCCGCGTCCGCGAGGGCCGCGTCGTAGGCCGCCGCCACGGCCCGACGCCGTGCGTTCTCCGCGGGAAGGCGCACCAGCTTCACGCGCAGGATCGCGGCCTGAAGCTCGTCCAGACGGGTGTTCTGGCCGGGGATGTCGCTGACGTAGCGCGACTTCCAGCCGTACTCCCGCAGCATGCGCAGGCGATCGGCCAGCGCCGGGTCGGGCGTCGTCACGATGCCGCCGTCGCCCAGCGCGCCGAGGTTCTTGGTCGGATAGAGGCTGTAGGCCGCGACGTCGCCCCAGTTGCCGACCGCCCGGCCGTTCCAGACGGCGCCGTGTGCCTGGGAACAGTCCTCGATCACGGCGACTCCGTGCGCCCGTGCGATCTCCAGGATCGGCCCCATGTCGGCCGGCTGGCCGTAGAGGTGCACCGGGATCACGGCCTTGACCGGCACCGGCGGCCGTTCCAGTGCGGCGGCGAAGGACACCGGGTCGAGCGTGTGCCCGCGGTCGATGTCGGCCAGGATCGCCGTCGCGCCGACCAGCTCGACCGCGGCCACGGTGGCGACCGCCGTGTGCGCCACCGTCACCACGCCGTCGCCCGGGCCCACCCCCAGCGCGCGCAGCGCGAGCACCAGGGCGTCGGTTCCGTTGGCGACGCCGATCCCGTGCTGCCCGGGGCCGACGAAGGCGGCGAACTCCGCTTCGAACGCCGCGACCTCCTTGCCGAGGATGTACCAGCCGCTCTCCAGCACGCGGGCGACCGCGGCATCGATGTCGGCGCGCGCCGCGAGATAGCCGGCGCGGGGATCGGTCTGCGGGATGGGCGCGACGTCGGTCATGGCGGGCGGGTCCGTCAGAGATAACGGGGAAGGGTGTCGCGGTAGTAGGCGAGCGTGGCGGCGAGTCCGGCGGCGAGCGGGGTGACCGGGCGCCAGCCCACCGTCTCGCGGAAGAGGGCATCGTCGGCGTAGTAGTCGCCGATGTCGATGCGCTTGCGCTCGGCCGGGAACTCGTGGACATCGAACCGCCCGCCGCCGTTGGCGGCGATCAGCAGCTCGGCCAGTTCCGTCAGCGACACGACCCCGTCGCCGCCGAGGTTGAAGATCCGCCCGTCCGTCTCCGGCCGCTCGGCGGCCAGAATCAGCGCGTCCGCGCAATCCTCGCCGTAGGTGAAGTCGCGCTTCTGCTCGCCGCCCCAGACCTCGAACGGCCTTCCCTCGACCGCGAGCCTGACCCAGACGCCCAGGAAGGTCTGGCGCGCGTCCTTGATCCGCATGCGCGGCCCGTAGGTGTTCGTCAGCCGCAGCGCGCAGGCCCGCAGCCCGTACACGTTGTTGTACAGGATATGGTACCACTCGCCGGCCATCTTGTTGATGCCGTTCACGTCCGTCGGGCGCAGCAGGTGGCGCTCGTCGACCGGCAGATAGTCCGGGCGGCCGTAGATCTGGCGCGTCGAGGCGTAGACGATCTTCACCTGCGGTGCCGCCACGCGGCAGACCTCGAGCAGACGAAGCTGCGCGGTGCAGTTGATCTCCAGATCCGTGAACGGGTCCCGCATGCTGTCGAGGTGGGACGTCTGGCCCGCGAGGTTGAAGATGACCTCCCGGTCCTGCACGAGGTGCCTGAGGCTGTGCGGATCGCGGATGTCGGAGATGTTGATGCGGACCCGGTCGGCGATGTCGGCGACGTTGGCGGGATTGCCGCCGTACTCGGGCACGAGGCTGTCGACCAGCACGACGTCGGCGGCCAGTTCGACCAGACGGTGCGCCAGCGTGGAGCCGATGAAGCCGAGGCCCCCCGTCACCAGGACGCGGCGCCCCGACCACAAGGCGGGATCCGGGCGGGCGGGCACCGTGCGGTCGTCGGGCGGAGGGGGTGTCATCGGGGGAAGATCTGCGCGTTGTTGAGGTAGTATTCGTCCTTGGGGAACAGGTCGGCGTTGACGTCCATTCCCCGCCGCGGATCGCCGGGGCGCC
>JBIJED010000402.1:0-3846 GCA_044343785.1 Azospirillales bacterium
AGGTCCGCTCGGGCCTCGGCACGGCGGCGATCATCGTGATGGACAAGTCGACCGACCTCGTGAAAGCGATCGCGCGTCTCGCGCGGTTCTACGCCCACGAGAGCTGCGGCCAGTGCACGCCCTGCCGCGAGGGCACGGGCTGGATGATGCGCATGATGGACCGCATGGCCCGCGGCGAGGCGCGCGTGGAGGAGATCGACATGCTCCTCGACGTGTCGAAGGAGATCGAGGGCCACACGATCTGCGCCCACGGCGACGCGGCGGCCTGGCCGATCCAGGGCCTGTTCCGCCATTTCCGCCCTGAGGTGGAGAAGCGGCTGATCGGCTACCGCACCCAGAAGCTCGCGGCGGAGTGAGGCTCGAACCCGTGGACACCCGGTCCCTCTACGACACGGACGTCTACGCCTGGGCGATGCAGCAGGCGTCCGCCCTGCGCGGCGAGGCTGCGCGCGGAGGGTCGAACGCGGTCGACTGGGCGAACGTCGCGGAGGAGATCGAGAGCTCGGGACGGGAACAGGCGCACGCGATCCTCTCGCACATGACCCGGATCATCCAGCATCTGCTCAAGCTGCAGCATTCGCCCGCGGCCGATCCGCGGAACCATTGGAAGAAGGAAGTCCGGCGGTTCAGGGTCAGTCTACTGAACCGTGCCGAATCGAATCCCGCGCTCGCGGCGCGGATGGAGCAGTTCGTCGAGCGTGCCTACCGCTACGGCCGCCTCGAAGCGTCGATCGATCTCGCCGACGACGGCCTCTCCCTCGCCGACCTGCCCGAGACCTGCCGCTACACGATCGACCAGATCCGCGCGTTCGACTGGTTTCCGTCGAGCCCGCACTTCCCCGTGGATTGACCGATGCCGAAGCTGACCATCGACGGAATGGAGATCGAGGTGGCGCCCGGCACCTCCGTGCTGCAGGCGTGCGAGCAGCTCGGCATCGAGGTGCCGCGGTTCTGCTACCACGAGCGCCTGTCGGTTCCGGCCAACTGCCGCATGTGCCTCGTGGAGATGGAGAAGGCCCCGAAGCCGATCGCGTCGTGCGCGATGCCCGCCGGCGACGGCATGGTGATCCGGACCGACACGGAGACGGTCCACAAGGCGCGGCGCGGCGTGATGGAGTTCCTGCTGATCAACCATCCGCTCGACTGCCCGATCTGCGACCAGGGCGGCGAGTGCGACCTGCAGGACCAGGCGATGGCCTACGGGTTCGACCGCGGCCGCTACACCGAGGCCAAGCGCGCGGTGACGGACAAGGACATGGGTCCGCTGATCAAGACGATCATGACCCGGTGCATCCACTGCACCCGCTGCATCCGCTTCATGGACGAGATCGCGGGCGTTCCCGAGCTTGGCGCGGTGGGTCGCGGCGAGCACATGGAGATCACCAACTTCATCGAGAAGGGCATCGCCTCCGAGCTGTCCGGCAACCTCGCGGACGTCTGCCCGGTGGGGGCCCTGACCCACAAGCCCTATGCCTTCACGGCCCGGCCGTGGGAGCTGCGCAAGACGGAGAGCATCGACGTCCTCGACGCCGTCGGCTCGAACATCCGGATCGACAGCCGCGGGGCCGAGGTCCTGCGGATCGAGCCGCGGCTGAACGAGGACGTGAACGAGGAGTGGCTGGCCGACAAGTCGCGCTACGCCTACGACGGCCTCAAGCGCCAGCGGCTCGACCGGCCCTACGTCCGGATCGACGGAAAGCTGCGTCCGGTGACCTGGGCCGAGGCGTTCAACGCGATCCGCGCCCGCCTCGAAGGGGTGGCCGGGACCAACGTCGCGGCCATCGTCGGCGATCTCGTCGACGCCGAGGCGACGCTGGCGCTGAAGGACCTGATGGGGGCCCTCGGCTCCGCCAATCTCGATTGCCGGCAGGACGGGGCGCGGTTCGACGTGTCGGCGCCGGCCGGCTGGCGGTTCAACACGGGCATCGCCGGCATCGAAAAAGCCGACGTGATCCTCCTCGTCGGGACCCATCCGCGCTGGGAGGCGCCGCTCGTCAACGCCCGCATCCGCAAGCGCCACCTGCTGGGCGGCCTGAAGGTCGGCGTCATCGGAGAGGTGCGCGACGACACCTATCCGACGACCCATCTCGGCACCGATCCGGCGACGCTCGCCGCGCTGGCCGACGGGTCCCACCCCTTCGCCGGGGTGCTGCGCGGGGCGAAGACCCCGATGATGATCCTCGGCACCGGTGCGGTGGCGCGGCCGGACGGCCTCGCGGTCCACGGCCTCGCCCGCAGGGTGGCCGAGGCTTTCGCGATGGTCCGCGAGGGCTGGAACGGCTTCAACCTGCTCCACACGGCGGCGGGCCGCGTCGGCGCGCTGGAGGTCGGCTTCGTGCCGGGTCCGGGCGGACGTGACGTCCACGGCATCCTCGACGGATGCGCGTCGGGCGACGTGGAGGTCGTCTATCTGCTGGGCGCCGACGAGATCCCGGCCGAGAAGCTCGGCAAGGCCTTCGTGATCTATCAGGGCCACCATGGCGACCGTGGCGCCCACCGCGCGGACGTGATCCTGCCCGGCGCCGCCTACACCGAGAAGAACGCCACCTACGTCAACACCGAAGGCCGGGCCCAGCACGCCCGCATGGCCTCCTTCCCGGTCGGCGAGGCCCGCGAGGACTGGAAGATCGTGCGGGCGCTGTCCGAGGTGCTCGGCATGCGGCTACCCTACGACACGCTCCAGCAACTGCGTCGGCGCCTCGGCGAGGCGAGCCCGGTTTTCCGGGCGATCGACCGCATGGTGCCGGCCGAATGGACGCCGTTCGGGGGGGAGGGGGCGGTCCATCCCGCGCCCTTCGCATCGCCGGTCGCGAACTACTACATGACCGATCCGATCAGCCGCGCCTCGATCACGATGGCCCGTTGCACGGACGAACTGCTGGCCGGCAAGCGGCCGGTCGGCATGGCGGCGGAGTGACGGGCATGGGGTTCTGGAGCGGTTTCGCGATCCCGACGGTCGTCATCGTCCTGCAGATCGTCGCCATCATCCTGCCGCTGCTGGTCGCGGTGGCGTATCTCACCTATGCCGAGCGCAAGGTTCTCGCGGCGATGCAGCTTCGCCAGGGCCCGAACGTCGTCGGCCCCTTCGGCCTGCTTCAGCCGCTGGCGGACGGCATCAAGCTGCTCGGCAAGGAGACGATCATCCCGTCGGGCGCCAACCGCGTCCTGTTCGTCGCGGCGCCGATGCTGACGTTCCTTCTCGCGCTGGTCGCGTGGGCTGTGATCCCGTTCCAGGCGGGGTGGGTGCTGGCCGACATCAACGTCGGCATCCTCTATCTCTTCGCGATCAGTTCGCTCGGCGTCTACGGCATCATCATCGCCGGCTGGGCGTCGAACTCGAAGTACGCGTTCCTCGGCGGGCTCCGGTCGGCGGCGCAGATGGTGTCCTACGAGGTCTCGATCGGCCTCGTGATCATCACCGTGCTGCTCTGCGTCGGGTCGCTGAACCTGTCGAAGATCGTCGAGGCACAGAAGACGATCTGGTTCGCGATCCCGCTGTTCCCGATGTTCGTCGTCTTCTTCATCTCGGCGCTGGCCGAGACGAACCGGGCGCCCTTCGACCTGCCGGAGGGCGAGTCGGAGCTGTCGGGCGGGTTCAACGTCGAGTACTCGTCGATGACGTTCGCCCTGTTCTTCCTGGGCGAATACGCGAACATGATCCTGATGAGCGCGATGACCGTCATCCTGTTCCTGGGTGGCTGGCTTCCGCCGCTGGACATTCCGCCGCTGAACTGGATCCCGGGCGTCGTCTGGTTCGCGCTGAAGATCGCGATGGTGCTGTTCGTGTTCATCTGGGTGCGGGCGACGGTGCCGCGCTATCGCTATGACCAGCTCATGCGCCTCGGC
>JBIJED010000405.1:0-3839 GCA_044343785.1 Azospirillales bacterium
GATCTTCCGCGCGGAGGGGTCGGACGCGTGGTTCACGCGTGATCCGCAGGACTTCCTGGGGCCCGCCCACCGCGCCGCGGATTTCGAGCAGATCCGCGACATCGTCGACGTCTGGTTCGAGAGCGGCTCCACCCACGCCTTCGTGCTGGAACAGCGGCCGGACCTGCGCTGGCCGGCCGATCTCTACCTCGAGGGTTCGGACCAGCACCGCGGCTGGTTCCACTCCTCGCTGCTGGAGAGCTGCGGCACCCGCGGCCGCGCGCCCTACGACGCGGTCCTGACCCACGGCTTCACCGTGGACGAGCAGGGCCGCAAGATGTCGAAGTCGCTCGGCAACGGCGTCGAGCCGCAGCAGGTGATCGACCAGTACGGCGCCGACATCCTGCGCCTGTGGGTCGTGGGTTCCGACTACACCGAGGATCTGCGGGTGGGGCCGGAGATCCTGAAGTTCCAGGCCGACCACTACCGTCGCCTGCGCAACACGCTGCGCTATCTGCTCGGTGCCCTCGACGGCTGGACCGAGGCCGAGCGCCTGCCGGACGCGGAGATGCCCGACCTCGAGCGCTGGGTCCGCCACCGGACGTGGGAGATCGACGCCGAGGTGCGGCGCGCCGTCGACGCGTTCGACTTCCACGCCATGTACCGCGCCATCCACGATTTCTGCGCGGTCGACCTGTCGGCCTTCTACTTCGACGTGCGAAAGGATTCGCTCTACTGCGACCGGCCGGCTTCCGTCCGCCGCCGGGCCGCGCGCACGGTGATGTGGGACCTGTTCGAGGCGCTGACGGCGTGGCTCGCCCCCGTCCTCTGCTTCACGGCCGA
The DNA here is from genome assembly GCA_044343785.1 of Azospirillales bacterium. Taxonomy (GTDB): domain Bacteria; phylum Pseudomonadota; class Alphaproteobacteria; order Azospirillales; family Azospirillaceae; genus CANGXM01. The sequence continues at coordinate 823 of JBIJED010000405.1, forward strand.
GGAGGCCTGGCTCGCCCGGCCGGGGGCGGGGGCGGACGAGAGCGTCCACCTTCGGACCTACGTGCCGATCCCGGCGGGCTGGCGCGACGACGCGCTCGCGGCCAAGTGGGCGGCCGTGCGCGGCGTGCGGCGCGTGGTCACCGGGGCGCTGGAGAAGGAGCGGGCGGAGAAGCGGATCGGCGCCTCGCTCCAGGCGGCACCCACCGTGTTCGTCGACGCCGCGCACGCGGCGGCGCTGGCGGGCGTGGACCTCGCCGAGGTGGCGATCGTCTCCGGCGTCACCGTCCGCGCGGAGGCGGTTCCCGCCGGCGCCTTCGTGCTCGACGAGGTGCCGGGCGTCGGCGTCGTCCCGGCCCTCGCCACGGGGGGCAAGTGCGAGCGCTGCTGGCAGGTGCTGGAGGAGGTGGGGACGGTCGCCGACCATCCCACGCTGTGCCGGCGCTGCGCCGACGCGGTCGACCATCTGCCGGCGGCGGCCGAGTGAGCCCCCACCGCACCTTCGGCCTCGGCCTCGCGGCCGTCGTCCTGGTCCTCGACCAGGCGACGAAGTGGTGGATGCTGGAGGTCGTCGGCATCGCGTTGCGGCCGCCGATCGAGGTCACCCCGTTCTTCAACCTCGTCATGGTCTGGAACCGCGGGGTCAGCTTCGGCCTCTTCGCCCACGAGGCCGAGGTGATGCCCTATGTCCTGTCGGGCGTCGCGGTGGCGATCGCGGTTGCGCTCCTCGTCTGGCTCGCCCGGGCGGAGCGGCGCTGGATCGCCGCGGCCATCGGCCTCGTCGTCGGCGGCGCCGTCGGCAACGTGATCGACCGGCTGCGGTTCGGGGCCGTGGCCGACTTCTTCGATGTCCACGTCGCCGGCTGGCACTGGCCGGCCTTCAACGTCGCCGACGCCGCGATCGTCGTGGGGGTCGGCATGATCCTCCTCGACGGCTTCGCCACGCGCCATCACAACGCCACAGACAGGCGGGACTGAACCGCCTATAAGGTCTTCCATGTCGTCCAGTGCCACCGATCGCGCCATGACCGTGCCGTCCCGCCAGACACAAGCCGCCGGCACCTGGGTCGCCCGGGCCGCCTGCCTCCTCCTCGTCGCCGTCGTGGCCGCGGGCTGCAGCCGCGACACGCGCCGCGTGATCGGGCTGGAGCGCACCGCCCCGGACGAGTTCCGCACCGTGACGCGCGCACCGCTGACCGTTCCACCGGACATCGCGCTCCGCCCACCGTCGCCCGGGGCCCCGGCGACCGCCCAGCAGGATCCCCGCCAGCGGGCCCAGACGGCGGTGTTCGGCCCCGGCGCGGGCCGCGGGCCGGTTGCCGTGCAGCCGGGCGGCGCGCTCAGCACCGCCGAGGCGTCTCTCCTCACCCGTGCGGGCGCCGGCGGCGTCGCGTCCGACATCCGGTCCACGATCGACCGCGAGTCGCAGTCGCTGGCCGACGCGGAGCGGACCTTCGCCGACCGCCTGATCTTCTGGCAGTCGCAGCCGCCGGCGGGGGCCGTGGTCGACCCGGCGCAGGAGAGCCGGCGCCTGCGGGAGAACGCCGCCTCGGGCCGTCCGCTGAACGAGGGCGAGGTGCCGGTCATCCAGCGCCGCCGCCGGGCGCCGTTCGAGGGGCTGTTCTGATCGCGACCCTTGCACGACCGCGGCGCGCCTCCAGCTTGATGGGGATCCGGTCCCGCCGAACGGCGGACCGCCCGTCCCGACACGGAGGAACCGCGTGTCCGACAGCACCCGCAGTGCCCCGGCGCCGTCGCTTCGCGGCCTTGCCGCAGGCACGCTCGCCGGCGTCTCGCTCTTGACCGCCGCGTTCGCCACGCCCGTCGCGGCACAGGGCGTCTTCTTTCCCGAGACCTTCACCCTGTCGAACGGGATGGAGGTCGTCGCGGTGGTCAACCGGCGCGTCCCGGTCGTCGCCCACATGGTGATGTACAAGGTCGGGTCGGCCGACGAGCCGCGGGGCCGGTCGGGCATCGCCCACTACCTCGAACATCTGATGTTCAAGGGCACCGAGACGGTGGAGCCGGGCGCCTTCTCCAAGGAGGTCTCGCGCCACGGCGGGCGGGACAACGCCTTCACCTCCTTCGACTACACGGGCTATTTCCAGACCGTCGCCGCGGACCGGCTCGAGATGGTCATGCGGCTGGAGGCCGACCGCATGGCCAACCTGCGGCTGACCGACGAGCTGGCGCGGCCGGAACTTCAGGTCGTGCGCGAGGAGCGCAAGCAGCGCACCGACAACAGCCCCCAGGCGCGCCTGGGCGAGCAGGTCGCCGCCACGCTCTTCGTCCACCACCCCTACGGCACGCCGATCATCGGGTGGGACGGCGAGATCGCAGCCCTCACCAAGGACGACGCGGTCGATTTCTACAGGACGTGGTACGCGCCCAACAACGCCGTGCTCCTCGTCTCGGGCGACGTGGACGTCGGCCGGCTGCGGGCGCTGGCCGAGGAGACCTACGGGCGCGTCCCCGCCCGGCCGGTCCCGCCGCGGGTCCGGGTCGAGGAACCGCCGACCGCCGCCGCGCGCCGCGTCGTGCTTCGCGACGGCGAGGTGCGGCAGCCGGGCTTCCAACGGCACTACCTCGCCCCGTCCTACAACCGCGGCGCGGGCGAGCACGCCTACGCGCTCCAGGTGCTGGGCGAGATCATGTCGGGCGACACCGGCCGCCTCTACCGTGCGCTCGTCGTCGACCGGAAGGTGGCGACCAGCGCCGGCCTGTCCTATTCGCCGGACGCGTTCGACCTCGGCCGCCTCGTGCTCTTCGCGTCGCCCACGCCCGAGACGTCGATGGACGCGCTCGAGGGGGCGCTGGAGGACGAGGTCGCGCGCCTCATGGCCGACGGGGTGACGGCGGACGAGGTGGAGAAGGCGAAGCGCCGCCTGCGCTTCGCCGCCGTCTACGCCCGCGACAGCGTGTTCGGCCCCGCCCGCACCTTCGGCACCGCCATCGCGACCGGGCAGACGGTCGCCGACGTCGAGGCGTGGCCCGACCGCATCGCCGCCGTGACCAAGGAG
>JBIJED010000404.1:0-3839 GCA_044343785.1 Azospirillales bacterium
CGCAGCGAGATGTCGCGCAGGACCGGCTCGCGGACCACGTCGCGGAGCGCCGAATAGTAGGACGAGGTTCCGGTCTCGACCATGCAGCGGGCGACGAGTTCGCCCGAGCGGGAGCCGCGCACGCTCTCGTTCGCCTCCAGCTTGATGCGGAACGACGCGACGAACTCGGCGAAGGCCGCTTCGAGGTCGAAGGTCGGATCGACCATCTCGGCCCACTTGCCGAGGGCGGCGCCGTGCTGGACCTCCTCGACCGACCATTCCCTGGCGACCGCCTGGAACTCGAGATCGTTGTGGAAGACGTTGCAGAGGTAGGTCGAATAGTCGCGGGCGTTGTACTCGACCAGAGCCGCCGCCTTCACGATCGGCACGATCTCGGGATCCACCAGAGACGGATCGAAGTCCGCCCAGGGAATGTCGTCGAGGGTCCAGTACCGGTTGGCCATCCGCGCGGATCCTTGGCATCGTCGGTCGGGTCGCCCCCCGCAAACGGAAAGGGCCGGCTTCGGCCGGCCCTCGCGTCGTCAGCGGATAGGGCGATCGGGGACGGCGATCGACCCCGCCCTCCATCTGATCCTGAAACCCCTGGTCGTCAAGCCGCCGGCTGGCCGGTCAGCGCCTCGAGCTTGGCCCGGGCCACCGCCAGCTTCGCCTCGGCGGCCCGCCGATCGGTGTCCTCCCTGGCGTCGCCGACGTCCTCGGTCAGGTCGCGGACCTGCTGCTCGACCTTGGTGCGGTCGAGATCGGCCACCGCGACCGCATCCTCCGCGAGAACCGTGCAGCGCGCCTCCGTCACCTCGGCGACGCCGCCCGCCACGAAGATACGGTCGGCGATGCGGTCGCCCTCATACACGTCGATGACGCCCGGCCGCAGCGTGGCGATGAACGGCGCATGCCCCGGCTGGGCCCCGAAATAGCCTTCCGAGCCCGGCATGATGACCATGGTCACCGGCCGCGACAGCAGGAGCCTTTCCGGCGACACCAGTTCGAATTCGGTCGTCTCGGCCATGGGGATGTCCCGCCACGATCAGGGGCGACCCGGGCCGCGGAGCCGCGACCCGGGTCGGGGATTGGGATCAGGCGGCCTCGGCCGCCATCTTGCGTGCCTTGGCCACCGCCTCGTCGATGGTTCCGACCATGTAGAAGGCGGACTCCGGCAGGTGGTCGTAGTCGCCCGACACGATCCCCTTGAAGCCGCGCACCGTCTCCTCGACCGGGACGAACACGCCCGGCGTGCCCGTGAACACCTCGGCCACGTGGAACGGCTGCGACAGGAAGCGCTGGATCTTGCGCGCGCGGGCGACGGTGAGCTTCTGCTCCTCGGTCAGCTCGTCCATGCCCAGGATGGCGATGATGTCCTGGAGCGCCTTGTACTCCTGCAGCACGCGCTGAACGGAGCGGGCGACCTTGTAGTGCTCCTCGCCGACGACGCGGGGGTCGAGGATGCGGCTCGTGCTGTCCAGCGGGTCGACCGCCGGGAAGATCGCCATCTCGGCGATCGAGCGCGAGAGCACCGTCGTCGCGTCGAGGTGGGCGAACGAGGTCGCGGGCGCCGGGTCGGTCAGGTCGTCGGCGGGCACGTAAATGGCCTGCACCGAGGTGATCGAGCCCTTCTTGGTGGAGGTGATGCGCTCCTGCAGCGCGCCCATGTCGGTCGCCAGCGTCGGCTGGTAACCCACCGCCGAGGGGATGCGGCCGAGCAGCGCCGACACCTCGGAGCCCGCCTGCGTGAAGCGGAAGATGTTGTCGACGAAGAAGAGGACGTCCTGGCCCTGCTCGTCGCGGAAGTACTCGGCCAGCGTCAGGCCGGTCAGCCCGACGCGCGCGCGCGCACCCGGCGGCTCGTTCATCTGGCCATAGACCAGTGCCACCTTGGAGCCCGTCGTCGTGCCGTCGTCGTTGAGCTTGATGACCCCGGCGTCGACCATCTCGTGATAGAGGTCGTTGCCCTCGCGGGTCCGCTCGCCGACGCCCGCGAACACCGACACGCCGCCGTGCGCCTTCGCGACGTTGTTGATCAGCTCCTGGATGGTCACCGTCTTGCCCACGCCGGCGCCGCCGAACAGGCCGATCTTCCCGCCCTTGGCATAGGGCGCCAGCATGTCGATGACCTTGATGCCCGTGACGAGCATCTGCGCCTCGGTCGCCTGGTCGGCGAACGAAGGGGCCAGCTTGTGGATCTGGTCGAACAGCTGGGAATTGACCGGCCCGCGCTCGTCGATCGGCTCGCCGATGACGTTGAGGATGCGGCCCAGGGTCTCCGGCCCGACCGGAACCGTGATCGGCTTGCCGGTGTTCAGCACCTCGCCACCACGGACCAGACCGTCGGTCGTGTCCATGGCGATGGTGCGGACGATGTTCTGGCCCAGGTGCTGGGCCACCTCGAGGACGAGGGTGTTGCCCTCGTTCCGGGTGGTCAGCGCGGTGAGGATCGCGGGCAGCTCGCCATCGAACTGCACGTCCACGACGGCGCCCGTGACCTGCTGGATGCGGCCGGTGGTGTTGACGGTCTGCCTGGTGTCCGGCATGGGATGGCTCCTCGGGATACGCAGTCGGTGCCCTTCAGGGCGTCGTGTCGTCGAGACGGATCAGACGGCTTCCGCACCGGAGATGATCTCGATCAGCTCCTTGGTGATGTTCGCCTGCCGGGTCCGGTTGTAGGTGAGCGTGAGGCGGCCGATCATGTCGCCCGCGTTCCGCGTCGCGTTGTCCATCGCGGTCATCCGCGCGCCCTGCTCGGAGGCGGCGCTCTCCAGCAGCGAGCGGTAGACCTGGATCGACAGGTTGCGCGGCAGCAGGTCGGCGAGGATCTCCTCCTCGTTCGGCTCGAACTCGTAGAGGGCCTTCAGCTCGTCCGCGTCCGCCGCCGGCTGGCTGCTCTCGGGGATCGAGAAGGGGATGACCTGCTGGACCGTGACGATCTGGGAGATCGCCGACTTGAAGCGGTTGTAGACGATCGAGGCGACGTCGAACCCGCCCGCCTCGAACAGCTCCAGCATCCGCTCCGCGACCGTCTGCGCCTCGGAGTAGGCGAGGCGACGGCGGCCGACGTCCTCCCAGCTCTGGACCATCAGGGCGCTGTAGTCCCGCCGCAGCAGGTCGCGGCCCTTCCGGCCGACGGTGAGCAGCTTCACCGTCCTGCCTTCGGACTGGAGCCGCTGGATCTGGCGGCGCGCCTCGCGGACGATGGACGCGTTGAAGGCACCGCAGAGGCCACGGTCGGACGTGACGACGAGCAGGAGGTGCACGTCGTCCTTGCCCGTCCCGGCCATGAGGCGGGGCCCGCCGCCCTCCACCCCCTGCGCGAGGCTGGAGAGCATGCGCGCCATCCGCTCGGCGTAGGGACGGCCGGCCTCGGCCTGTTCCTGCGCACGACGCAGTTTCGACGCGGCGACGAGCTTCATCGCCGACGTGATCTTCTGCGTCGCCTTCACGCTCGTGATGCGGTTGCGCAGGTCCTTGAGACTGGGCATGGGACGGTCCGGCCGCTCAGACGAAGACCTTGCCGAAGGCCTCGAGGAAGGCCTTGAGCTTCTCCTCGGTGTCCTTCGACAGCTGCTTCTCGTTCCGGATCGCCTCCAGGATGCCCGCACCGCGGGACCGGAGGTCCTCCAGGAACTTCGCCTCGAAGCGGTTGACGTCGCCGACCGGCACCTTGTCGAGGTGGCCGCGGACGCCGGCGAAGATCGAGCAGACCTGTTCCTCGACCGGGAACGGGGTGAACTGCGGCTGCTTCAGCAGCTCCGTCAGCCGGGCGCCGCGGGCGAGCAGGCGCTGGGTCGAGGCGTCGAGGTCGGAGGCGAACTGGGCGAACGCCGCCATCTCGCGGTACTGGGCGAGCT
>JBIJED010000406.1:0-3831 GCA_044343785.1 Azospirillales bacterium
AGGGTCGGGGGCGCATCGCCCACCGTCACACCGCGCACGCCGGGGATGCCTTCGAGCGCGAGGCGGACGCGGTCGCCCTGGGCACCCGCCAGGGTCGCGCCGCGCACACGCACGACGCCGTCGCGCACGGCGACCTGCGCGTCGGCGACACCGAACTCCCGCGCCAGCACCGCCGTCGCATAGCCCGCGAGGAAGCGGTCGTCCGCCGCCGCGGGCTGCGCGAGGGCGGATCCCGAAAACGCGACGAACGCCGCGAATGCGGCGCCCGTGACGATCGATCGGTCGATGATGCCCAAGCCGGGCTTCCGTCCTACGGGTTCCTGCGAACAGGAACCCCGGACGGCCGCGCCGACGCAACGGCGCGAACGGAGTGCCCGTTCAGGCGGCCCGCTTCATGTCGGCATAGTCGGTGAACACGCGGACCAGTTCGGCGACGAAGGTGTCGAGCGCCTCGTGGCCCTTGGCGGTGACGATCGTGTCGTCGACCACCACCGGCTCGTCGCTCCAGCGGGCACCGGCCGCCTCGAGTTCCGCCCGCACGCCCTCGGACGAGGTGATGCGGCGACCCTTGGCCTTCGCGCCCAGAAGCACGACGCCGTCGTCGATGACCGCGACCGGCTTCTGCCCGTCGACGAAGCTGCCGACGATCCGCTTGGTGTGCGGATTGTCCTTCAGCTTGTTCACGTGACGCGCGCCGCCCGGAATGAGCAGCATGTCGTAGTCGGCGGCGAGCATGGAGCCGATCGACACGTCGATCGGGAAATAGTGCCCCCACGCCTGACCGTGCCAGCCATTCACCAGACCCGGGTCCGGCGACACGATCTTGAGGCTGGCGCCGAGCTTCAGCAGCGCGCGCTGCGGCTCGGTCATCTCCAGCTCCTCGAAGCCGCTGGACACGAGAATGGCGATCGACTTTCCGGCTAGCGGTTGATCCGTCATCAGATCCCTCCTGGTTCGCAGTCCTCTCGTGCGCGGCTCCATCGTCGCCGCTGACCGACCTGTTGGCCGGCCCAGGATCGCCCCGGGTCGCACGCAACCCACGGATGACGATCCGCGGAGCGACGTGCCCCGCATCGCCCGCCGGTCATGGCTGGGCGGGACCCCGTCACCCCGTTGTCATGTTCCGACCCCTAGGTGGCGGCTCCCCGAAACCAAGTCAATGGCTTGCACTGCATTGCACCAACAAGGCTCACCGGCGTTCAGTGCAGGGCTGAGAACCGCGGCGGGCGCGCGTCGCGGCACCGTCATCGGCCACCGCGGGGGAGAGCGCCATCTGTTGATTGAAACTTCAAGCAACGATTGGTCATGACCGACGTCGGTCGCCTGTCAGCCGTTCGCCGTGTCCGAACCGCGCTCGATCCGCTCCAGATCGCCCCAGAACTCCTTGAAAAGGTCGATCCGCAGCGTTCTCTCCATGCCAGTAGTATTGACAAAGTCGGGGTGGAACCGGCGGGCGAAGGCCCGCTTCGCATCCTGGAAGCGGCGATCCGACGCACCCTCCGCGGGGGCGGCGATCGCCGGAAGGCGCTCGGTCGGGCGGGCCTGGGCCGCCCGCTCGGCCTCCGCGAGCCGCTCGTCGCAGCGCCGGGCCTTCGCCTCGACCTCCTGGAGCCGCAGGCGCAGGGCGCCGACCTCCTGCGAGCCCCTGGCGTTCGCGACCGCGAGTTCCTGCTGGAGACCGCCGTTCTCCTCCTGCAGGGTCCGGATGCGCCACCGGGCCTCCTTGAGTTCGATCTCGGCCCGGGCGAGCCGGGCCCGGATCTCGGCGTCGTCGGGGGCGCGGAACGACTCGGGCGCGACCTGCCGGTCGAGGTCGAGGGGCGCATCCGGATCGCCCGGCGGCTTCAGCGGCGGAAGCTCGGTCGGCGGCTTCAGGCCCCCGGCCATCTCGTCGGCGATGATGTCGGAGAGCGTGCGACGACGGTGGGCGCCCAGCCCGTCGTCGATCCGGCCGGAGGCGAGGCCCAGCAGCTTCGCGAAGATGCCGGGGTCCTGCGCGGCCCAGAGGATTCCGGCGAGGACGCCCACGCCGCCGCCGATGAACGCCTGCCCGGCCGTCACCCGGGTCGCGATCACCACGAGGGCGCCGACGGCGAAGGTCGCGACCGCGTCGCGCCAGGCCCGCGCCTCGAACCGGGCCAGCGGTCGCGTGTCGCCGATCGCGAGCCCGCCGATCACGCCGAGGAGGACGAAGGCGATCGTCTGGAGGACGAGGAAGCCCGTCGCCGCAAGCCCGACGAGCACGACGAACAGGACCACGCCGACGGTGATGCGCACCGCCGCCTGGCGCGCCTGTCGCACGCGCCGATCCTTTCGACTTCTTATCATTTGCGCCTCGCGCGACCGTCCGGTCGAATGTGACCAGACGGTCAGGACCGGTCAACCGGGCAGCGAGGCGGGAGCGGACGGGCTCCGTTTGTGTTCCGTCGCGTCTCGGCTAAAGTGCTTGCGCATGCGAAGCCTTCACCACCACTGGCTATCGGGCCCCTCGCGGGCCGTTCGCCTGGCGCTCGCGGAGAAGGGGCTCGATTTCGAGCTCGTCCTCGAGAAGCCGTGGGAGCGGGCCGAGCACCTGCTGGAACTGAACCCCGCGGGCGAGGTTCCCGTGCTCGTCGACGCGGACGGGACGGTCGTCGTCGGGCCGGCGGTCCTCGAATATCTCGAGGAACGGCACCCCTCGGTCCCGCTCCTTCCCGACGATCTGGTCCTGCGGGCGGAGATCCGCCGCCTCGTCGGCTGGTTCGACGACAAGTTCGCGCGCGAGGTGACCGACAACCTCGTCGGCGAGAAGGCGTGGAAGCGGCTCGCCGGCTCCGGCCATCCGCACCCGCAGTCGATCCGTGCGGGCCTCGCCAACATCCATTACCACCTCGACTACATCGGCTGGCTGGCGGACCGGCGGACGTGGCTGGCGGGGCCGCGGATCTCGCTGGCCGACCTCGTCGCGGCGGCGCAGATCTCCACGGTCGACTACATCGGCGACGTGCCCTGGGACGAGCACCCCGACGCGAAGGACTGGTATGCGCGGATCAAGTCCCGGCCGAGCTTCCGGGGCCTGCTGACCGACCAGATCGCCGGCATGCCGCCGCCGCCGCACTACGCGGACCTGGATTTCTGACCCGTCAGCGCCGGTCCGGCACCGCCTGGAGCCGCTGGAGGTTCGCCGCCGCCGCCCGTCCGGCCGGCGTGCCGGGTGCGAGGCGCATCACCTCGCCCCACTCGGTCGCCGCGCGGGAGACGTTGCCGAGGCGCAGGAACAGGTTCCCGCGCAGGAGCCGCGCGTCCGGATCGCCCGGCATCAGCGCCAGCGCGCGGTCGACGTCGGCGACGGCGGGGTCCCAGAGGTCGAGGGCCGCCTTCGCCTGCGCCCGGTAGCGCCAGACCTCCGACCGACCCGGATCGAGGGCGACGGCGCGGTCGAGGTCCACGATCGCGTCCCAGAAGCGTTCGGTCTCGGTGCGCAGCAGCGCGCGGTCGATCCACAGGTCCGCGTCGCCCGGCTGGAGCGCCAGCGCCTCGCCGTAGAGCCGCTCCGCGATCTCGAAGTCCTTGCCGCGGGCCCGCGCCTGACCCGCCCGGGCCAGCAGCCCCGCCCGCAGCACCGGATCGTCCGGTCCCAGCACGACGGCCAGCTGCTCGAACGCCTCGGCCGCCGGGCGGAAGGCGCCACGGGCGAAGTCCGCGGTCGCCCGGCACAGGCGCGCGTCGTGCCCGCCCCCCTCGCGCGCCCACGCGTCGGCGCGGGCCACCCCCTCGGCCGGGGAGCGGACGGCCAGTTCGAGGCAGGCGCGCCGTTCGGCCACGCGCGCAGCCGCCGTCTGCGCCGCGACG
>JBIJED010000443.1:0-3525 GCA_044343785.1 Azospirillales bacterium
GGCCTCGCCCTGATGCGCCTCGCCGAGGCGTTCCTGCGCGTGCCCGACCCCGAGACGCGCGAGGCCCTCGTGCGCGACAAGCTTGCGCAAGGGGATTGGGAGGAGCACCTCGGCCGGTCGGACAGAACGCTCGTCAACCTCGGCAGCTTCGCCCTGTCGCAGACCAAGCGCCTGTTCGCCGCCGGCCCGGAGGCGGCGACGGTGCAGGGCCTCCTCGCCCGCCTCGGCGCGCCCGTGGTGCGGCAGGCGGTGGCGGCGGCGATGCGGTTGCTGGGCGAGCAGTTCGTCCTCGGCCGCACGATCGAGGAAGCCACCCGCCGTGCGCGGACGCTGGAGAAGACGGGCTTCCTCCACTCCTACGACATGCTGGGCGAGGGCGCGCTGACCGCCGCCGACGCCGCGCGCCACCACGCGGCCTACGTCGCCGCGATCCGCCACCTCGGCACGGTGGCGCCCGCCGGCCCCGTGGAGCGGCGGCCGACCATCTCGATCAAGCTCTCCGCCCTCTTCCCCCGCTACGAACAGGCGCAGGCCGGGCGCGCGGCGGCGGCGCTCACCGACCGGCTGGTGGACCTCGCCACGCTGGCCCGCTCGGTCGGGATCGGGGTGACGGTCGATGCGGAGGAGGCCGACCGCCTCGACCTGTCGCTCACCATCCTCGAGCGCGCGACGGGTGCCTCGGATCTGGCCGGCTGGAACGGGTTCGGCTTCGCGGTCCAGGCCTATCAGAAGCGGGCGCGGGCGGTGATCGGCTGGGCGGCCGACCTCGCCCGGTCGCGCCGCATGCGCTTCATGGTGCGCCTCGTGAAGGGCGCCTACTGGGACACGGAGATCAAGCGCGCGCAGGAGCGCGGGACCGAGGACTTCCCCGTCTTCACCCGCAAGGCGGGCACCGACGTCTCCTATCTCGTCTGCGCCCGCGCGATGCTGGACGAGGAGGCCTTTTGGCCGGCCTTCGCCACCCACAACGCGCTGACCGCCGCCACCATCCTCGAATGGGCGGGGCGCCGACGGGACTTCGAGTTCCAGCGCCTGCACGGCATGGGCGACGGGCTCTACGACCGCCTCGTGGCCGAGGAGGGGCAATCGTGTCGGATCTATGCGCCGGTCGGCTCCCACACCGACCTGCTCGCCTATCTCGTCCGCCGCCTGCTGGAGAACGGGGCCAACAGCTCCTTCGTCAACCAGATCGCCGAGCCCTCGCTGTCGATCGACACGGTGCTGACCGACCCGGTCGAGACGCTGTCGCGCGCGGCCTGCCCCCGCCATCCGCGGATCGCACTGCCGCGGGCGCTGTACGGGGCCGAGCGCGCGAACGCCGCGGGTCTCGACCTGTCCGATCCCACCGTGCTGGCGGACCTCGACCGGTCGCTGCGGCGGCACTGGGCCGAACGGCCGGAGGCCACGGCGCTGATCGACGGGCAAGCGTCGGGCGGGCCGGCCGAGCCCGTGCACGACCCGTCCGACCTGTCGCGCACCGTCGGCACGGTGCGGGCGGCGACCCCCGCCGACGTGGCCCGGGCCGCCGCCGTCGCCCGGGCCGCGCAGCCGGCCTGGGACGCGACGCCGGTGGCCGAGCGCGCGGCCTGCCTCGAACGCGCGGCCGACCGGCTGGAGGCCGACCGCGACGGGCTGATGGCGCTGATCGTGCGGGAGGGCGGACGCACCATCCCCGACGCGCTCTCGGAACTGCGCGAGGCGGTGGACTTCTGCCGCTACTACGCGGTGCGCGCCCGTGGCGACTTCCGCGACGAGGGGCTGCCCGGCCCGACGGGGGAGGCGAACACGCTGCGCCTCGCAGGGCGGGGCGTCTTCGCCTGCGTCAGCCCCTGGAACTTTCCGCTGGCCATCTTCCTCGGCCAGGTGTCCGCGGCGCTGGTCTCCGGCAATGCGGTGCTGGCCAAGCCGGCGCCACAGACACCGCTGACCGCCGCCCGCGCCGCGGGGCACCTGCTGGCGGCCGGCGTCCCGGCGGGCGTGCTCCACCTGCTGCCCGGCGGGCCGGAGGTGGGGGCCGCGGTGGTGGCGGCGGGGGTGGACGGCGTGGCCTTCACCGGCTCGACCGCCACGGCGCGCCGGATCGCAGGGTCGCTGCTGGAGGACGAGCGGGCACCGATCCGCCCCCTGATCGCAGAGACGGGCGGCCTCAACGCCATGATCGTCGACAGCACCGCACTCCCCGAACAGGTGGTGCGCGACGTGCTGGCGTCCGGCTTCCAGAGTGCGGGGCAGCGCTGCTCCGCGCTCCGCCTTCTGTTCGTGCAGGCGGACGCGGCCGACCGGATCGTGGAGATGATCGCGGGCGCCATGGACGAACTGGTCGTCGGCGACCCGGGCGACATCGCGACCGACGTCGGCCCGGTGATCGACCGGGCGGCGCGCGACCGCCTCGCCGCGCACCTCGACGCGCACCGGGCGCGGATCGTTCACCGGACACCGCTGCCGCCCGCCGTGCCCGAGGGGTGGTGGACCGCCCCGACGCTGATCGCCCTCGACCGGGCGGAGGAGCTGACGGCGGAGGTGTTCGGCCCGATCGTCCACGTGGTGCGCTTCGCGGCCGGCGACATCGACCGGGTCGTCGACCGGATCAACGCGTCCGGCTACGGCCTCACGCTCGGCCTGCACACGCGCATCGACGCGACCGTGCGACGGGTGGCGGCGCGGGCGAAGGTGGGGAACCTCTACGTCAACCGCTCGATGATCGGGGCGGTGGTGGGCGTGCAGCCCTTCGGCGGCGAGGGCCTGTCGGGCACGGGCCCCAAGGCGGGCGGCCCGCGCTATCTGCACCGCTTCGCGGTCGAGCGCACGGTGTCGGTGGACACGACCTCGGCCGGCGGGAACGCCAATCTGGTCGTCATGGACGAGGGGTGAGGAAGAGAAGAACCCTCACCCCCGAGAACGAAAAACCCCCGCCGGCGGTCGCCGACGGGGGTTTCCGGTCACGCGTGGCTCAGCGGCCGAGCGGGGTGATGCGGCGGGCTTCGACGCCCTTCTTCCCCTGTACCAGCTCCACTTCCACCCGCTCGCCGTCGTCGAGCGAATGAAGGCCCGAGCGCTCCAGCGCCGAGACGTGCACGAACACGTCCTTGCCGCCGCCGTCAGGGGCGACGAAGCCGAAGCCCTTGGAGGGGTTGAACCACTTCACGGTGCCCTGGGTGGTGCCCAGGTTGGCGCCGCCGCTGTCGCCGCCACCGCCGTAGTCCCGGCCGCCGCCGCCGCCACCGAAGTCGCGGCCACCGCCGCCACCGAAGTCGCGACCGCCGCCGCCACCGAAGTCGCGGCCGCCGCCGCCACCGCCGCCGCCGAAGCGCGGGGCGCGGGAGGGGGCCGGCGCGGAGCTCATGTCGACGCTGTGGATGCGGGTGACGATCTCACCCTTGGCGCCCGTGCCGACGTCCACGACGATGTGCGTGCCGTCCGGCAGCGCGTCGTGGCCCGTGTCGCGCAGAAGCGACCCCGGCAGGAACGCGTCCGCCTGGCTCTCGGAAACCGTCACGAAGCCGAAGCCCTTGGCGGGGTTGAACC
>JBIJED010000407.1:0-3813 GCA_044343785.1 Azospirillales bacterium
CGGCGTTGCGGGTGAGCACGGTGCGGACGTCCGGCTGACGGCTCCCCAGGACGAAGGGGCCGGTGCCGTTGGCGTTGCGGACCGTGAAGGTCTCCTCGCGCGCGTTGAAGTTCTGCGGCTTCGTCGCGTTGTTCGCCTCCGACCACTCCTTGTCCATGATCCGGACCTCGGTGAACTGGGCCGGGATCAGCGGATTGGGCTTGTCGGTGACGATGTCGACCGTCAGGTCGTCGATCTTGACCGCGCGGACGACCGAATTGGTGAAGGTCTTGAACTGCGAGCTGTCGGCCATCGCCCGCTCGACCGAGAAGACCACGTCGTCGGCGTTGAAGGCGGCGCCGTTGTGGAACCTCACGCCCGGCCGCAGCCTGAAGCGCCAGGTGGTGGGCGACGTGCTCTGGAACTCGGTCGCCAGCTGCGGGAGGATCTTCAGCTGCGGATCACGCTGGAGAAGCGCCTCGTAGATGTGGTCGACGATGTTCGTCGTCGGACCGGCGTTGTGCGAGTGGGGGTCCATCGTCGCGGCGTCGCCCTGCGGCGCCCACCGCAGCGTCTTCGCCTCGACGGCACCCGAAAGGCCGACGGCCAAGGCCGCACCGGCACAGACCAAGCCACGCTTCATCCTCGATCTCCTCTGTTCGGCTTCAACTGCTTTTTGCACCCGTCGGGGCAAGCCCCCGGGCGATCGTTCGCAACCACCACAGAGCGCCATTGAATTCAACCACGTTCCCAAAGGGGGTATCCGGCGCCCCGGCGCGTCAGCGGAGCTTCGGGTTCAGCGCGTCGCGAAGCCAGTCGCCCAGAAGGTTCACCGACAGGGCGAGAAGGACCAGCGCCACGCCGGGGAAGATCGTCATCCACCACTCGCCGGAGAACAGGAACTCGTTGCCCACCCGGATCAGCGTGCCGAGCGAGGGCTGGGTGGGCGGCACGCCCACGCCGAGGAACGAGAGCGTCGCCTCGGTCAGGATGGCGAGCGCCAGCCCGATCGTCCCGATGACGAGCACGGGCCCCAGCACGTTCGGGAGCACGTGGCGGATCATGATCAGGAAGGGATGCAGCCCGATGATGCGGGCGGCCGAAACATAGTCCTTGCCCTTCTCCACCATGGTCGAGCCGCGGACGGTGCGGGCGAACTGCACCCAGTTCGAGATTCCGATCGCGAAGATGACGACGTAGATCGCCATCTCCTCGTGGACGCTGCGCGGCAGGAGCGAGCGCGCGAAGCCGTCGATCATCAGCACGATGAGGATGGCCGGCAGCGAGAGCTGCACGTCGGCCACGCGCATGATGATCGCGTCGACCTTCCCGCCGACGAACCCTGCGAGCAGGCCCAGCAGGATGCCGACCACCATCGCGAACAGCACCGAGCAGACGCCGACGATCAGCGACACGCGCATCCCGAACAGGATGGCCGACAGGATGTCGCGCCCCTGCCCGTCCGTGCCCAGAAGGAACTCGGCCTGCCCGCCGTCCATCCACGACGGCGGCAGGAAGGCGTTCATCAGGTCGAGCGTCGCGATGTCGAAGGTGTTGTGCGGTGCCACCCACGGCGCACCGAACGAGCCGACGAAGAAGGCCAGGGTGATCGCGGCCGCGGCCATGACGATGGGCGAACGGCTGAGGCTGTGCATGACGTCGCCGTCGAGGAACCGACGGAAATCGTCGAACAGGCGGCCGGCGGTCGAGAGGCGGGCGGCGGGCCGGTGCGGACGCGCGGTCATTTGCCGGCTCCCGTCGAACGCTCGATCCTGAGGCGGGGATCGACGGCATAGTAGAGGAGGTCGACGACGAGGTTGATCGCCACGAAGACGAACGCCACGAGGACGAGGTAGGCCGCCATCACGGGGATGTCCACGGACTGGATCGCCTGGAGGAAGAGGAAGCCCATGCCGGGCCACTGGAACACCGTCTCGGTCACGATCGCGAAGGCGATGAGCGAACCGATCTGAAGGCCGGTGATGGTGATGACCGGGACGAGCGTGTTCTTCAGCGCATGGCCGAAGTTCACCGCCCGGTTCGACAGGCCGCGGGCGCGGGCGAACTTGATGTAGTCGGTGCGCAGCACCTCCATCATCTCCGCCCGGATGAGGCGCATGATGAGGGTGAGCTGGAACAGTGCCAGCGTCACGGCGGGCAGGATCAGGGCGGCGCGGCCCTGCGGCGTCAGGAAGCCGGTCGACCACCAGCCGACCTTGACCACCTGCCCGCGCCCGAACGCCGGCAGCCAGCCGAGCCAGACGGCGAAGATCAGGATCAGCAGGATGCCGATCAGGAACGTCGGCAGCGAGACGCCGACGAGCGAGAGCGTGAGGAAGAGCTTGGACAGCGGGCTGTGCCGGTAGAGGCCGGTGTAGACCCCGAGCGGGATCGCCGTGACCAGCGCGATCATGGCTGCGACGAACACGAGCTCGAGCGTCGCCGGCAGGCGTTCCGCGATCAGCCGTTCCACCGGCATGCCGAGCCGGTAGGACATGCCGAAGTCGCCCTGCACCGCGCGGCCGACGAAGCGCACGAACTGGATCGGCGCCGGATCGTCGAGCCCGAGCTGCGTGCGGATGAACTGCCGCTGCTCCATGGTGGCGTCCTGGCCGACCATGCTGTTCACGGGATCGCCGACGAAGTTGAACAGCGTGAACGAGATCGCGCTGACCGACAGCATCACGATGATGGCGCCGAACAGGCGGCGGACGACGAAGGCGAGATCGGGGACCGGCGTGCATCGAAAACGGACCGACCCCGGGACCGTGGTCCCGGGGTCGGGGGCTTGTCTACAGGAACCGTCCCGTCAGCGCATCTTGACCGAACGGAGGTCGACGTCCTCCAGCGCCCGGAGCTGGTAGTCGGCGACCGTGTCGCGGATGCCGAAGACCTGCGGCTCGAGGTGCAGCGGGATGTAGGCGACGTCGTCCCGCACGATCTGCATCGCCTCGCGGATGAGGGCGCGACGCTTCGTCGTGTCCGGCTCCACGAGGATCTGCTGGGTGAGCGCCTCGACCCGCGGGTTCGAGTAGCGGCCCCAGTTGTTCGCCAGACCGAGGCGGGTCTGCTCGTTGAAGGTCAGAAGCTCGCCCAGCGGATTGGCCGCGTCGAGGGTCGCGGGCGTCCAGCCCAGCATGTACATGCTGGAGTTGTAGCCGCCGGTCGGGCCCGCGGTGTTCACGTGCTGGGGCATGGGCATGGCGTTCAGCCGCGCCTGGATGCCGACCTGGGTGAACATGGTCACGACGTTCTGGCAGATCGCCTCGTCGTTGACGTAGCGGTTGTTCGGGCAGTTCAGCGTCAGCGGGAAGCCGTTCGGATAGCCGGCCTCGGCCAGGAGGCGGCGCGAGGCGGCCTGATCGAAGGGCGCCCGGACGTTCAGGTCGGCCGAGAATCCCTCGACCGACGGGGCGATCAGCAGGGCGTTCGGCGTCGAGGAGTTGCGCATCGTGGTGCGCCGGATCGCCTCGATGTTGATCGCCTGATAGAGCGCCTGACGGACGCGCAGATCCTTCAGCGGGTTCTTGCCCGTGCCCGGCATGTCGAGCATCTCGTCGCGCCGGTGGTCGAAGCCCAGGAAGATGACGCGCGCCGTGCCGCCCGGCATGACGCGGATGCCCTGGGTCTGGCCGATCCGCTCGATGTCCTGCAGCGGCACATGGTACATCAGGTCGAGTTCGCCCGAGAGCAGGGCCGCCACGCGGGTCGCCGGGTTGGCGATCGGCGTGAAGGTCGCCCGGGTGATGCCGTGCTCGTGCTTGCCCCACCAGTTGGGGTTCGGCTCGACGACCGTGCGGGTGTCGGGCACGCGCTCGACGACGCGGAAGGGCC
>JBIJED010000408.1:0-3812 GCA_044343785.1 Azospirillales bacterium
CGCCGATGCCGAGCTGGCCCCCCACGCGCTGGACTGGGACCGCGACCGGCACTTCCCCGTGGACACGCTGCGCAAGGCGGCGGCGCTGGGCATGGGCGCCATCACGGTGCGGGAGGAGGCGGGCGGAACGGGCCTCGGCCGGCTGGAATCGGCCCTCGTCTTCGAGGCGCTTTCGACCGGCTGCCCCACGGTCGCGGCCTTCCTGTCGATCCACAACATGGTCGCCTGGATGGTCGACGCCTTCGGCACGGAGGCTCAGCGCGACCGCTGGCTGCCCGACCTCGTGCCGGCGCGCCTGCTCGCCAGCTATTGCCTGACCGAGCCGGGGTCGGGCTCGGACGCGGCCGCGCTGAAGACACGGGCGGTGCGGGACGGCGACCATTACGTGCTGACCGGGCAGAAGCAGTTCATCTCCGGCGCCGGGGCGACCGACCTCTACCTCGTCATGGCCCGCACGGGCGGGGAGGGGCCGAAGGGCGTCTCCACCTTCCTCGTGCCCGCCGGGACGCCGGGCCTGTCGTTCGGCGCCAACGAGCGGAAGATGGGCTGGAACGCCCAGCCGACCCGCGCGGTCATGCTGGACGGCGTGCGGGTTCCGGCGGCGGACCGGCTGGGCGCGGAGGGGGCGGGCTTTTCGATCGCCATGGCCGGCCTCGACGGCGGGCGTCTCAACATCGCCGCCTGTTCGCTGGGGGGCGCGCAGGCCGCCCTCGACCGGGCGGTCGCCTACATGGGCGAGCGCAAGGCGTTCGGGAAGCGGCTGGCGGCGTTCCAGGCGCTCCAGTTCCGGGTGGCCGACATGGCGACGGAACTGGAGGTGGCGCGCACCTTCCTGTGGCGGGCGGCGTCGGCGCTGGACGCGAAGGCACCCGATGCGACCACGCTCTGCGCCATGGCGAAGCGGTACGTGACCGACGCGGGGTTCGAGGTGGCGAACCAGGCGCTCCAGCTGCACGGCGGCTACGGCTATCTCGCCGACTACGGCGTGGAGAAGATCGTCCGCGACCTCCGGGTCCACCAGATCCTCGAGGGAACCAACGAGATCATGCGGCTGATCGTGGCGCGGGCGCTGCTTGGCCGCTGACGGCCCGACAGCGCCCGCGCCCTTCGTCTCACCGCCCGAGGGGCAGGCCCTTCACGCGGATGACCGTCGTCGCGCCGCCCGCGATCCCGAAGTCGTCGTCGTTGACGAGCATCAGGCTGCCGTCGCCGAACAGCGCGAGCCCCTCGATCTTGGTCGGGATCTCCGTCCGGTCGACGGTATCGAACCGCAGGACCTTGCGGACCGGCATGATGCCGGTGTCGGCGATCTTCGCCTGTTCCAGCGACGGCGACGTCGCCGCCTCGTCCCACTTCGTCCCGAGGATGTTCGTCGCGCCGGCGAGGTCGATCTCGAAGATCTTGGTCGTCTCCTCCGTCCGCTCGTCGACGAGCAGGCGGTTCTCGCCGATCCAGAGAAGCTCGGAGATGCGGACCGTGCTCTGCCGCTTGCGCTCCTCGCCCTTCCAGGCGGACATCGGCTCCATCACGTAGACCCATTCGGCGTCGATCCGCTGTGTCGCGCGGTCGATCCGGTAGAGGCGGGTGTTGGCGGCATCGGCATAGGCGGCCGCGTCGGGATTCGCCAACGGGTTCTGGACGATGAAGAAGAGCGACCGCTCGTCGCCCGACACCGCCATGCTCTCGATCCCGCGGTTGGTGAACCGCCTGGCGAGCAGGGCCGGCAACGCGCCGACGATCTCGTAGTCCGCGCCGGTATAGTCCTTTTCCGTGCCCGCCGGCACGAGGCGGCGCTGGATCCGTCCATCGGGGGCCACGTGGACGACCGACGGCCCGTTCTCCTCCCCGATCCAGAAGGTGCCGTCCGACAGTCGCACGATGCCCTCCGCGTCGATCGCGTCCGGGTTCTGCGCGAGCGGCCGGCCGCGACCGTCCACCGGGTTCTCGGTCGTGGCGACGGTCAGCGGATTGAGGAGGCCGGTGACCGGCCGGCCCGACCGGGTCTTCAGCGCGATCGCGTCGAGCACCCGGAAGGTGCCGTCGTCACGCACCTCGATCCGGTAGATGGACGGCGGATAGTCGGGGACGGGATAGATCCGGCAGGTGCGAACCGCGCCGCAGATCGCCTCGCCCTTCACGCCGGCGATCGCCTCGGCGTCGCCCGCCGCGATGTTCGGGCCGCGGTCGCTCACCGTCCAGAACAGGTTCGGCGGGTCGGACGGCGCACGAAAGGCGCCCGAACCGATGCCGACGGTCAGGTTCAGCGTCTTGCCACCCTCGAAGGCGAAGGAGCCCAGGCGCAGGAACGGATCGTCGCGATGGGTGTGGACGACGATCTCCTGCGCCGCGACCGCGAAGGCGAATGCCGCTGTCGCGGCGGCGGACGAGAAGGCGAATGCCGCTGTCGCGGCGGCGGTGGCGAGACGGCGCATGGTCATGGCGTTCACGATCGTTCCCGAAGGCCGGCACCCTACCTGCGATCCATGACGGTCCCGTGACGGCGGACCGGGAATGGGGCGAGCGCCCGTCGCGCGGTTCATTTCGCCTCAGGTGCGTACGTTAGGATGCATTACACGCACGCGCATCTAATCAATCGAGACTTCCGGATAATGAATCGCCAATCAGAGCGCGATCGACTTCGTTTTCATTCCCGCGCTACTTGAAAAAAATCATTGACCCTCAATGTGGGATGGGAATGAAATGACCGACCCCGCCCGTCGCCCGGTGGGGGCGACACGTGTCGCATTTTCGGTCTAGTGGTAAGCGAGGTCCGACGGCGTGAAGGGGTGGTCCATCGATCAAGGGGCCGTGAGGTTCGTCCGTCAGGCGGCCGGACCGGCGATGCTCGCGTCTTCGGACAGTCCCTGCGTGCGGAGCCTCCACGACGTCTGGACGTCCGCCGGCGCGGACGGGCCGGCCCCGGCCAAGGCCTATCTGGCGGCGCTTCCGCCGCTCCACCATGATTTCACCATCCGCCTCCGCCCGGTCGGCGACGGCGCGGGGGGTGTCGACTTCGTCTACGAGGACTACGGCCTCGGCATCCGCCGCATGTCGGGCCTCGATCTCGCGGGAACGCGGGTCTCGGCGTTCCCCGGCGTCCTCTCCGGCGTCCTCCTCGACCTCTACGGGGAGGTGGAGCGGCGGCAGGAGCCGCAGTTCGTGGTCCATGTGGCCGAGCGCGCGCCGCTCGTCCTGTCCTGGCAGCGCGCGGTGTTTCCCTGCCGTCTCGAGGACGGGGCGGCCGGCCTCTTCGTCTGGATGGTGCCGCTGGAATACCGGCTCGAGATCGTGTCCGGGTTCCTCAACGGGACCGAGGACGGGCTCGGGGCCTGGCGCCCCCTGCGCGACACGAAGGGCCGTATCGTCGACTTCGTCTGCCTCTACGCCAACGATTCCCTGTGCCGGATGGCCGGCACGGCCCCGGGGCAGCTCACCGGCCGGTACGTCCTGTCCGACCTGCATCCCACATGGGGGCCGGCGTCCTTCGGCGCGATGTGCGCGGTGGCGATCCGCCCGCCGGGCGACCCGGTCACCTTCGACTACACCCTCCCCGGTCCGGAGGGGGAGCACCGCTACCGCTCCAGCCTCACGGTCAACGGCGACAACATCATCGTCGCCGTCTCCGACCAGACGCCGCTGCACCTGCGCGAGCGCCTGGTGGAGACGGCGCAGCGGCAGGTGTTCCTGCTGCGCGAGGCGGTCGACGCGACCGACGTCGGGATCACCATCGCCGATCCGCGCCTCCCCGATTGCCCGCTTGTGTTCGTGAACGAGGCCTTCGTGCGCATCAGCGGCTATGCGCGTGAGGAGGT
>JBIJED010000409.1:0-3807 GCA_044343785.1 Azospirillales bacterium
CAGCGCCTTTCCGATCGCGTTCACGGTGGCCTCGAGTTCGTCGTGGTTGTGGAAGCCGAGCTGCCTCTGCCCGGCCTCGATCTCGCAGATCATCGAATGGAGCTTCTCGTTCAGCCGCACGTCGGCACCGGCCTTGCGCCCGTAGTCCGGCAGCTTGCCGTTCGACGACCGCACCTCGGACAGGCGCTTGCGGTAGACGACGTCCCACCGGATGCCCGAGCCCTTCTTCTTGAAATCGTGCCCGCCCGGCTTCTGGTCCTTCTTCAGGAGCCAGATGGCGTGGTTCACGTTGGCCAGCAACGTCTTCGTGTCCTCGGCCGTCTTCACGCGGCAGTCGGCGGGATGGAAGACGTCGAACGGCTCGACCGTGATGCCGTTGGCGTCGGCGATCTCCAGCGCCTCCTTGACGATGGCGCCCGAGATGCGGGCGTGGCGCTCGATGCCGAGTGTCTCGTGGATGCGGGCGTCGACGAGGGCGGAGACGATGACCTGGGCCGAATAGACCTCCTTCGCCCAGATCTGCGCCCAGATGTTCCCCGAAAGCTGGATGTTGGTCAGCGCCGACAGCCGATCCGTCAGCGCGGTCAGGCGCGGCATGGTCCGCCCGTCCATCTCGCCCAGCTGGATCGGCCCCTCGTGCACGAACTCGATGTGCCCGGGATCGACCAGCGCCCCGCCGTCGTTCGGGATGGAGCCGAGCACGCGGGACCTGCCGTCGAGCCCGTGCTCGTCGAGCAGCGCCACGATGTCGGGCTCGTTGAACCCGTTCTGGAAGGAGACGACGAAGGTTTCCGGCCCGAACAGCGGGACGAGCTGGCGGATCGCGTCCAGCGTGTGCCGGGACTTGGTCGCGACCAGCACGGCCTCCAGCGGGCCCGTCAGCCGATCCGGGATGGTCGCCTTCACCTCGAAGTGCCGGTCGCCGCGGACGCCGTCGACGGTCAGGCCCTTCGCGTTCATCGCGTCGACGTGCTCGACCCAGCGGTCGACCAGCTGCAGGTCGTGCCCGGCCTCGGTCATCCAGGCGCCCGCCAGGCCGCCGATGGCCCCGGCGCCGACGATGGTGATCTTCATCGGATGCCTCGTGGGAAAGGACTTGGACCCGTCACGCCGCCACCCCCGTCGCCAGCACCTCGCCCGCGAAGTGGCACGCGGCCCACCGCCCTGGCCCCACCGCCACCTTCGGCGGCTCGGTCGTGCGGCAGACGTCGCGCGCCATCGGGCAGCGGGGGTGGAAGCGGCAGCCGTCGGGGATGGCCTTGACCGACTGGGCGTCGCCGGGCAGGCGGATGCGCGTCCGGCGCACGCCCGACCGGTGCTCGGGCACCGCCTGGATCAGAAGGCGGGTGTAGGGGTGCGCCGCCCCCGCGATGAGATCCTCGGTCGGCCCCTCCTCGACGATGGCGCCGAGGTACATGACCGCCGTGCGGTCCGACATGTAGCGCGCCACGGCGAGGTCGTGGGTGATGGTGAGGTAGGCGACGCCGGTGCGCCGGCGGAGTTCGGTCATCAGCGTCATCACGCCGGAGCGGACCGAGACGTCGAGCATGCTGACCGGCTCGTCCGCCACGATCAGCGCCGGTTCCAGGATCAGCGCCCGGGCGATGGCGACCCGCTGGAGCTGCCCGCCGGAGAGGTCGGCCGGGTGCCGGTCGGCGAAGCGGGCGATCGGGCGCAGGTCGACGTCGGCCAGCGCCGCTTCCGCCCGCGCACGCCGCTCGGCCGCCGAGCCGATGCCGTGGATCGCCAGCGGCTCGGCCACCGCGTCGATCACCCGGTGGCGGGGGTCGAGCGCCTCGAACGGGTTCTGGAAGATCATCTGCACCCGGCGCCGGTAGGCCTTGAGCGCGGCACCGGCGAGGCCGGCGACGTCGCGCCCCTCGAACCGCAGGGTCCCGCCCGTCGGCCGGTCCTGCAGCGTGATCAGGCGGCCCGTGGTGGTCTTGCCCGACCCGCTCTCGCCGACAAGGGCCAGCACCTCGCCGGGCATCAGCCGCAGGTCGATGCCGTCGACCGCGCGGACCTGATCGGCCTTGCCGCCCAGGAGCGTCGAGAACCAGCCGGCGCGCAGCTCGAAGGTCTTGCGCAGGTCGGCGGCTTCGAAAAGGGGCGCCGTCATGCCGGGATCCTCGCGTCGTCGCGCGCGTAGTGGCAGCGGGCGAGATGGTCGGCCGCCACCGCGAGCGGGGCCGGCGCCTCCGTCCGGCAGCGGTCGGTCGCCATGGCGCAGCGCGGCGCGAAGCGGCACCCCACGATGTCGCCGGTCGGCGTGAAGGGCTCGCCCCCCAGCGTCTCCAGCGGTCGCTTCGGCCCGGTGACGGTCGGCAGCGCGCCCATCAGCGCCCGCGTGTAGGGATGGCGCGGGTCGCCGAAGATCACGGACGTCGGCGCGATCTCCACGATCTCGCCCGCATACATCACCGCCACCCGGTCGCAGGTCTCGGCCACGGCCCCCATGTCGTGGCTGATCAGGATGAGGCCGAGGCCGAGCCGGCGGCGGAGCGCGTCGATCTCGCCCAGGATCTGGTCCTGGATCAGCACGTCGAGCGCCGTCGTCGGCTCGTCGGCGATGACGAGGTCGGGCTCGTGCAGGAGCGAGAGCGCGATCATCACCCGCTGCCGCATGCCGCCCGAAAGCTCGTGCGGATAGGCGGTCATCCGCCGGCGCGGGATGCCGATCAGGTCGAACAGCGCCTCGATCCGCGCCACGGCCGCCGCCTCGTCCTCCGCCGGCCGGTGCAGGCGATAGGCCTCCACCAGCTGCTGGCGCACGGTCAGCACGGGGGTGAGCGCGTTCATGGCGCTCTGGAAGATGATCGAGACGCGGGTCCAGCGGATGTCCATCACCGCGTCGCGCGAGCCTGCGCGCACCACCTGCCCGTCCTTCAGGATCGGGCGGCCGGCGACCGACACGTCGCCCGCGGTGTAGGCGGCGTTGGGCGCCATCACCTGGAGGAGCGCCGCGCCGAGGGACGACTTTCCGCATCCGCTCTCCCCCACCACGCCGAGGCTGCCGCCGCGCGGCAGGGTGAAGTCCACCCCGTCGACCGCGCGGATGGCGCCCTTGGGCAGGCGGTACTCCATCTTCAGCCCGCGCACCTCGAGGATGGGGGCGCCCGCGTCCTCGGCCTCGGGCGGGCCCGGGTCGACCGGCGGCTTGCCCCTGGCCCGGATCGACTGGCGGCGCAGCTGCGGGTTCATCGCCTGGTTCAGCCCGTCGCCCAGCAGGTTCAGCGCCGCGACCAGCAGGAGGAGCGCCACGCCCGGGAAGATCGAGAGCCAGGGCGCGATGCGGAGCTGGCGCTGGCCTTCGAAGATCATCCGGCCCCAGGAGACGGCGTTCTGGTCGCCGAGGCCGAGGAAACTCAGCCCCGCCTCGGTCAGGATGGCGAAGCCCATCAGGATCGTGCCGTCGGTGACGATGGGGGCGAGGCCGTTGGGCACCACGTGGCGCGTCAGCACCCAGGGGTGCGAGGCGCCGGCCGCCAGCGACGCCTGCACGTACACCCGGCTTTTGAGCGACAGCACCTGCGAGCGCATGATCCGCGCCGAGCGCGGCCACGTCGTCAGCGCGATGGCGATCATCGTGTACTGCAGGCCCTGGCCGAACAGCGCCACGATCAGCAGCACGAGGAAGAAGGTCGGGATCAAGAGGAAGACGTCGAACGTCCGGCTCATCACCCCGTCGACCCAGCCACCGAAATAGCCGGAGATCGAGCCCAGCACGATGCCGAGGATGGAGGAGGCGAGCGAGGAGACGACCGCCACGATGAGGGCCAGCCGCGTGCCCCACACGATGCGCGAGAG
>JBIJED010000069.1:0-9326 GCA_044343785.1 Azospirillales bacterium
CCGCGTGCGCGCGGCCAACCCGCGGGCGGTCTATTGCTGCGATCCGGTGATGGGCGACGTCGGCCGGGGCTTCTTCGTGCGGCCGGGCATCCCGGAGTTCATGCGCGACGTCGCCGTGCCCGCGGCGGACATCGTCACGCCCAACCAGTTCGAGCTGGAGTACCTGACCGGCATCGCGGTCGGGCGGATCGAGGACGCGGTGGCGGCGGGTGCCAAGCTGCGCGCGACGGGGCCGCGTTTCGTGCTTCTCACGAGCCTGACGCGGGAGGGGGCACCCGACGGCTCGATCGAGATGCTGCTCGACGGGCCCGACGGGACCTGGCTCGTGGCGACGCCGCGCCTGCCGCTCGACCCGGCGCCGAACGGGGCGGGCGACTGCGTCGCCGCCCTGTTCCTCGCCCGCTTCCTCGAGACCGGCGACGGTCCCGCGGCGCTGGCGGCCGCGGCGTCGGGCATCCACGCCGTCTTCGACGAGACCGCGAAGGCCGGCACCCGCGAACTCCAGCTGATCGCCGCCCAGGACCGCCTCAGGGCCGACGCCGGCTTCGCGGTGACGAAGGTGCGCTGAGCGCCCTCAGCGCGGCTCGCCCACGTCCCAATAGACGCCCGCCATCATCTCCAGCCCCTGGCGGAGCACCGGGGCGAGGCCGTGCTCGTCCGGGGCGTGCTGGTTGCATCCCGCGTAGCTGTGGGGGATCCACACCGTCGGCAGGCCCAGCGTGTGCGCGAAGACGGCGTTCGGCAGCGTTCCGCCCAGGTTCGGCAGGATCTGCGGCGGCGTGCCCGTCGTCCGCCCGATGGAGCCGGCGACCAGCGTCACCCACGGGTTCGCGGGATCGAGCCGCGTGGCCGCCATCGCCTCGTCGCGGGCCGCACTCGCCTTCACCATGGCGAAGCCGTGGGCGTCGAGGTGCGCCTGCACGTGCCGGACGATGTTCTCCCAGTCGGTGCCGACGACGTAGCGGATCTGCATCATCGCCGACGCATGCGGCGGGATGGCGTTGGCCGGCTTCTCGGGGTTGCCCGTCTTGAAGGCCAGCACCTCGATCGCGTTCCAGCCGTAGACCCGCTCGGACGGGGTCAGGCCCGGCTCGCCCCAGCCGTCGTCGATCGTGGGGCCGTCCGGGCCGCCGTCGGGCCGCAGGCCGAGGATCGCGGCCCGGACGCTCTCCGGCGCGGGCGGCGGGCGCAGGGCCTTCACCTTGATGACGCCGTTGCCGTCGACGATCGAGGCGACGGCGTTCGCGAGGATGGTGCCCGGGTTGGCGAGCAGCCCGCCCCAGTTCCCCGAATGGTGGCCGCCCGCGCGCAGGTCCACCTCGAGCCGGAAGTTCAGCACGCCCCGCGTGCCGAGATAGAGCATCGGCCGGTCGGCGTGCAGCCGCGGGCCGTCGGACGCGATCAGGACGTCGGCCTTCATCTCGTCCCGGTGCGCGGCCGCGCAGGCGTCGAGGCCGGGGGAGCCCGACTCCTCGCCCATGTCGATCAGCAGCTTCACGTTGAAGCCGAGCCGGCCGCGGACCTTCAGCACCGTCTCGACGGCGGTCAGGTTGATCGCGTGCTGGCCCTTGTTGTCGGCGACGCCGCGGCCGTACCAGCGGTCCCCCTCCACCGTGATCGCCCAGGGCGACCGGCCGTTCGACCACTGGTCGTCGTAGCCGTGGATCACGTCGCCGTGGCCATAGATGAAGACCGTCGGCAGGCCGTCGCCCTCGTGGCGGTTGCCGATCAGGAAGGGGGGGCGGCCCGGAAGGCTGTTCTCCACGATCCGCCAGCCGAAGCCCATGCCCGTGATCCAGGGACCGATGCAGTCGGTCAGATAGGCCCGCAGGTCGGGCCCGCTGTCGGGCCGCTGGCTCTCGGTCCTGTGCGCGACCATCTCGGCGAGGCGGGCCCCGAAGCCGCCGGTGTCGAAATGGTCGCGGATGCGGGCGACGGCGTCG
Source organism: Azospirillales bacterium (assembly GCA_044343785.1). Lineage (GTDB taxonomy): Bacteria > Pseudomonadota > Alphaproteobacteria > Azospirillales > Azospirillaceae > CANGXM01. The sequence goes on from JBIJED010000069.1 coordinate 1,944, forward strand.
TCGCGGCTCATGGGCTCACCCTGTCGAACGGAACGTCCTTGACGCGGTCGGAACTGATCACGACCGCCGTCACCCTGCCACCGTCGCGGCGGAACCGCACGGCGTGTTCGTAGCGCAGGCCCGGGGTCGTCACCCGGACCCAGAAGACGTCGGGCGCCACGGCGATCGCCGTGGCACCCGACGCGCCGTGGAAGGCGGGGCCGAAGTGCACGTGCATCTGGCCGCCGCGGTTCGCGATCACGACCTCGGACCGGAGTTCGGCGTTGGCGTAGGTCCCGACCAGATCGGCGAGGTCCGGCGATGCCACGGTCTCAACCGGCAGAAAGTCGCCCGTCTGCCCCGCGAACCAGAGGTGCGCCGTCGGCCGCCCGCCGTCCGCCGCCGGGTCCAGCCGCAGCCGGGCGGGCATCAGCGGCCAGGCGTCGGCGAAGCCGTCGCCGTGCGCGTCGGGCGTGAACTGATGCACGATGCCCAGCTTCTCCCCCTCGATCCGTCCCTCCTTGGCCTGGAGGCGGACCACCTCGCCCGACCCCGGGTCGAGATAGAGGCCGTCGATCGCGGGCACCGCCGCCGGATGGGCGCGGGCCGCGGCCGTCGCGTGGGGGTGGGGTTCCGGGATCTCGCCCTCGAGGACCGCGTCGAGAATCTCCCGCACCTTCGTGTCGGGGTCGGCGTCGTCGCGGTTGGTGAGGAGCACGAGCCCCATGTCCCGGTCGGGCACGAGGGCGGCGTAGGCCCGCCAGCCGGGCAGGCTGCCCCCGTGCCCCAGCACCGTCAGCCCCCGCCAGCGGCGGACCTGCAGGCCGAGCCCGTAGTTGACCGGCGTCCCGTCGTTCAGCATCGCCCGCTCGCGCATCGGGCCGAGGATGTCGGGCGTCGCGCGCAGGAAGGCGAGCCACCGTGCGAGATCGGCGACCGACGACACCATCGATCCGGCACCCCCGAACCCGAAGGCCCAGCGGCCCAGCGTGGGCGGGCCGCCCGGCTGGGGGACGTAGGGCGTGGCGAGACGGGGGACGACCAGTTCGTCGTCCTCGCGCAGCAGCGTGTCCGTCATCCCCAGCGGATCGAGGAACGCCTGACGCAGATGGGCCTCGAAGCCCATCCCCGTCACGCGCTCGATCACCCGCGTCGCCAGCATGAAGTTCACGTTCGTGTAGATGAACCGCTCGCCGGTCGGGAAGCTCATGCCCGACTGCGCGCAGAGCAGGTCGATCTGGTCCTGCATCGTCCGCGGCTGGCGGTACCAGACACCGCGCAGGCGCATCACCTCGCCCGAATCGCGCAGCCCCGACGTCATCGACAGCAGGCGCCGCAGGCTGATCGGCCCCGGGGCCCGCAACTCGGGAACGTGGGTCTGGATCGCGTCGTCCAGCGACACCCGCCCCTCGTTCGCGAGACGGACGAGGGCGGCGGCGCAGAAGGTCTTGGTGATCGACGCGACGTGGAAGCGGGCGTCGGGCGCGATGGCCAAGCCGTGCTCGATGCTGGCCGCACCATGGCACCGGTGCGCGACCACCTCGCCGCCCTTCAGCAGCGCGATCGACGCGCCCGGGGCGTCCGGCGCCGACCAGGGCGCGAAGATCCGGTCGAGGGCGGCGGCGGGATCGGCGATCATGGGCTGGCGACCCTCGGGGGTTGAAGCATCCGCAGGGTGGTCCCGGCGCCCGACCCTGTCAAACGCCCTCGGCGCCCTGTCGGAACGCCGCCAGGAGACGGGCGGCACCCGTGCCGGGCGTGACCCGTCCGGCCTCCACGTCGGCCTCGACCCGCGCCAGCGAGCCGCGCACCGCTCCGTGGGCGGTGAAGCTGGCGACCAGGGTCTCGCGGATCTCGTCCCACAGCCACGCCCGCGCCTGTGCCGACCGCCGCGCCTCCAGCCCGCGCGGGCCGAGCGCCGCCCGGTGCCCGCCGACGGCCTCCCACACCTCGCCGATTCCGGTCCCGGCGAGGGCGGACGCGGCGAGGACGGGCACCGTCCAGCCGGCCAGCGCCGGCCGCAGCAGGGCGAGGGCGTGGCGGTACTCGGCCACCGCGTGCCGCGCGGGTCCGGCGAGATCGCCGTCCGCCTTGTTCACCACGACGATGTCGGCCAGTTCGACGATGCCCTTCTTGATGCCCTGCAGTTCGTCGCCGCCCCCCGGCAGCAGGAGGAGGAGGAAGGTGTCGACCATGCCGGCGACCGCCGTCTCGGACTGGCCCACCCCGACCGTCTCGACGATCACGACGTCGTGCCCCGCGGCCTCGACCAGCAGCATCGCCTCCCGCGTCCGTCGCGCGACCCCGCCCAGGGTCGATCCGGCCGGAGAGGGACGGATGAAGGCGTCCGGGCTCCGCCCGAGGTCCTCCATCCGGGTCTTGTCGCCGAGGATGGATCCCCCGGACCGCTGCGAGGTCGGATCGACCGCGAGGACCGCGACCCGGTGGCCGCGGCCGATCAGCCGCAGGCCGAACGCCTCGATGAAGGTCGACTTTCCGACGCCCGGCACGCCGGTGATGCCGATGCGCACCGCGCCGCCGGCGCGGGGCAGCACGTCGGCGAGAAGGCGATCGGCGGCCGCGCGATGGTCGGCCCGGGTCGACTCGACGAGGGTGATCGCGCGGGCGAGGGCCCGGCGGTCGCCGGCACGCAACCGGTCGGCGAGAAGATCGACGCGAAGATCCATGGGCGAAGCCTAGCCGCCACCCCTTCCGGCGGAAAGGGGCTGCACCGTCGCCTATGTCGGTCGGACGGTTTGAAAGCGCACGGTGGCGGTGCACGATCGTGATGCCTGACGGAGGGACGGTCATGCTGACGCCGCTGGAACGTGTCGCCTACACGCTGGGCCAAGGCGCGCGGGTCGCCTGGTTCGCGGGCCAGTCGATGCTCGCGGCCCGCCTTGGCGGGCCGGCCGTGCCCCCCGAACGTCGGCCGGCCATCGGGCCCCTGCCCGACAGGCGGACGATGCGGGCGGAACTGCGCGCCCTGTTCGAGCGCGACCTCGCCAACATCGCCGCCGGCCACTATCGGATGCCGCGCGATCTCGTCCCGCCGCCCGTTCCGGCGGTCCGCGCCGCCGCGCGCTTCTTCCGCGACCTGCCGCAGGTGGCGCGACGGCGGCGCGACGGCGAGGGGTCGGAGGCGTTCCGCGCGCCCCCGCCGGGCACGCCGCGGCTTCCGCGCTACTATATGCAGAACTTCCATTTCCAGACGGACGGCTGGCTGTCCGGGGACAGCGCCCGCCTCTACGACCATCAGGTCGAGGTGCTGTTCGCCGGCGGTGCGGACGCGATGCGCCGCCAGGCGCTGGTCCCCATCCACCGGGAGCTCCGGTCCCTGCCGTCCGCCGGGCGCCGCCTGCTCGACGTGGCGTCCGGAACCGGCCGGTTCCTCGGCTTCGTGAAGGACAACTGGCCGGTGCTCCCGGTGACGGCGCTCGACCTCTCGGCACCCTACCTCGACGTGGCGCGGCGGACCCTGCACGGCCGCCGCGACGTCACGGCCGTCGTCGCCCCGGCGGAAGCGATGCCGTTCGCCGACGCCAGCCACGACGTCGTCACCTGCATCTATCTCTTCCACGAACTGCCCCGCAGGGTCCGCGACGGGGTGATGGGCGAGATCGCCCGGGTCCTGCGCCCCGGCGGGCTGTTCGTTCTCGTCGACAGCCTGCAGCGCGGCGACCGGCCCGGCCTCGACGGCCTGCTCGACCTGTTCCCCGTCGCCTTCCACGAGCCCTATTTCGCCGACTACGTGAAGCATGACCTGACCGCCCTCGCCGCCACGCACGGCCTCGTGGTCGAGGAGACGACGACGGCCTATCTCAGCAAGGTGACGACGTTCAGGAAACGGCCGGAAACGATACCGGCGCCCGAGGCGTCGACGGTCTGGACGTTTCGGCTTGAAAGGTCCAAGGGCACCGCCGATGGTGTGGGGAAACATCGCCGCACGAAAGGCTGGGCCGGCGCATGGTTGAGGTCGAGCTAAAGCTCGCGGTCGACCCCGCGGATCTCGACCGTTTGCTCGCCGGCCCCGCACTGGCCGGCCGGGGGGTCACCCGCAATCTCGAAAGCGTCTATTGGGACACGCCCGACCTTCGCCTGATGCGGCGGGCGGTGACCCTGCGGGTCCGCCGCATCGGGCGTCGCCACGTCCAGACGGTGAAGGACGGGGGCGTCACCGACGGCCTCGTCACCTGTCGCGACGAATGGGAGGCGCCGATCGCCGGGCCCGCCCCGGACCTCTCCGCCATCACCGACGCGACCGCGCTGGAGCGGATCGGCGCGCTGGCGCCCGCCGAACTGGCGCCGGCCTTCGTCACCCACGTCCGGCGGATCACCCGGACGGTTGGGGTGGGGGAGGGCGGGCGGGTCGAGGTGGCCGTCGACCGGGGCGACATCCGCACGTCCGACGGGCGCAGCGAGCCCCTGGCCGAGATCGAGTTCGAGCTGAAGGCCGGCGAGCCGCGCGCCGTCTACGACGTGGCCCTCGCCGTCGCGGCCGAGGTTCCGGTCCGGCTGGAGCGTCGGTCGAAGGCGGAGCGGGGCTATGCGCTCGCCGCGGGCGTCGACCTCCCCGTTCGGGCCCGGCGCGCCGTCGATCCGCCCATCGATCCCGACGGCACGGTCGAGGCGGCCATGGCCGCCATCCTGCGCGAGGGCCTTCTCCACGTGCTCGAGAACGAGCGGTCGGTGCTCGGCGGCGATCCGCACGACGGCGTGCACCAGATGCGCGTCGGCGTCCGCCGGCTTCGCTCCGCGCTCGCGCTGTTCGGTCCCGTTCTCCCCGGAGAGCGGTCGGACGCGTTCGCGGACGACCTCCGATGGCTCGCGGGCGAACTCGGCGCCGCCCGCGACTGGGACGTCTTCGTCCATGCGCTCCATGGGCCGGTCTCGCTCGCCATCGGTCGCGTGGGGCCGCTCACGGACGCGTTCGCCGGGCTGGACGCACGGTCGCGGTCGCGCCGGGACGCGGGCCACGACCGTGCGCGCGCGGCCGTCGCCTCGCCCCGCTTCGCCCGGGTCGCCCTCGCGCTGGGGGCGTGGATCGAGGGGCGCGGCTGGCGGGCGCAGGCGGTCAGCGAAAAGTCGGCCCGTCTCTTCGATCCGGTCGCGGTCGTCGCGGCCGACCTGCTGGACCGCCGCCACCGTCGCGCCCTCAAGCGCGGTTCGGGGTTCGCCCGGCTCCCCGCCGAGGCCCGGCATCGGGCGCGCATCGCGCTGAAGCGCCTCCGCTACGCGGTCGAGTTCTTCCGACCGCTCTATCCGGTCAAGGCCCAGGGCCGCTTCCACCGGCGCCTCGCCGGCCTCCTCGACCGGCTCGGCCATCTGAACGACGTGGCGACGGCGGAGCGTCTGGTCGCCGAACTGGACGGGGCGTCCGACACCGCGGACACCGGCTGGCGCCTCGCGGCGGGGGCCGTGATCGGCTGGCATGCGCGCGGTCTGGTCGAAAGCGAAACGGATCTCGTGTCGGACTGGAACGGCTTTGCGGAAGCCGAACCGTTCTGGGCCCGGGATCGATGAGCCGAGCGCCACGTGTCATCCTCGTCGCCAACGTCAAGGGCGGATGCGGCAAGACGACCGTGGCCACGCACCTCGCCGTGGCCGCCGCCGCGGCGGGGCACCGGACGGTGCTCGCCGACCTCGACCGGCAACGGTCCAGCCTCCACTGGGCCGGTCGGCGGCCGGCGGGCGCGGTTCCGGTCCTCGGCGTCGACTGGACGCGCGACCTCGACGATCCGCCGCCCGGCACCGATCGCCTCGTGCTCGACGCCCCCGCCGCGCTGAAGGCCCGGCAGGTGGAGGACCTCGTCCGCCTCGCGGACGCGGTCGTCGTTCCCGTCCTGCCCGGCGCGTTCGACGAGGGGGCGACGCGCCGCTTCCTCGATCGGCTGGAGGAACTGAAGGCGATCAAGAAGGGGCGCATCCCGGTCGCGATCGTCGGAAACCGGGTCAAGGCACGGACGCGGGCGGCGGCCGGGCTCGACCGGTTCCTCGCCGGCGTGGGGCATGCCGTGGTGACGCGGCTGCGCGACAGCCAGCTCTATGCGGACGCCGCCGGGCAGGGGCTCACGGTCCTCGATTTCACCGGGGCCCGCCCGCGCGCGTTGCGGGGCGACTGGGCGCCGCTGCTCGCGTGGATCGAGGCGTCGGTCTGATCGCCATGGCCGACCCTGTCGCCGGGCGAGGCGGTCGGCAACGAAGCCGCGACGACCGCTCCCGCGGTGCTGGAACTCGAACCCGTCGGCTGACCCTTGTCAGCGCGCGGCGATCAGGAACAGGCGCCGGAACGGGTAGAGCGTCCGTCCGTCCGGGCGCGTCGGATAGGCTCGCGCCAGACGCTCGCGCAGGGCGTCGAGCAGGCGCTCCCGCAGGGCAGGCTCGTCCGCGAGCGCGTCGAGCAACGGCCGGACGGTCGTCCCCATGATCCACCGGAGCACCGGGTCGGGCCCGGTCAGGACGTGGATGTACGTGGTCTCCCACACGTCGATCCGCGAGGCGAGGGGGGCGAGGAGGTCGAAATAGTCGGCGCCCGGCGCCACCGGTGCCGGCGGGGCCGCGGTGCCGAGCGCCGCCGCCCAGGGACCGTCGGCCGCCACCTCGCGGATGATCCGGTGGCTGGCGGCGTCGTGGTTGCGCGGCATCTGCACCGCGAGCACGCCCCCCGCCGACAGGTGGGAGACGAGCCGCGGGAACAGCCGCGGATGGTCGCCCAGCCAGTGCAGCGCCGCGTTCGAGACGATCAGGTCGACGGGACCGTCGGGCGCCCAGTCCGCCACGTCGGCCCGGGTCCACGCGACCGTCGACGGCGTCCCGGCCGCGCGGGCAAGCATCTCGGCGGACGAATCGACGCCCACGACCGACGCCGCCGGCCAACGCGCGGCGCAGGCCCGGGCGAGCCCGCCGGCGCCGCATCCCAGATCGACGACCGTCCGGGGCGCATCGGCCGTGACCGCGGCGAGGAGATCGCGGGCCGGACGCTCGCGTTCGCCTGCGAACCGTGCGTAGAGGCCGGGATCCCAGGTCGCCATCGGCCCGGCGTCCGTCGGTCCGGCGTCCGTCGGCTCAGGGCCCGTCGGCTCAGTGGCCGTCGCCGCCCGCCGGGCCCTTCTCGTCGAACGTCCGCTTCATCAGGCCGAACACGAACAGCACGGCGAAACCGAAGACCGTCAGCCCGACCGCGTACATCACGCCGTCCTTGGCCGCCGAGGCGAGCGCGAGGCCGAGGATGGCGACGAGGACGAAGACGCCCCCGAAGATCCAGCGTCCGGTTCCTTCCATGATCCTCTTCCCCCGAAAGATCGTGACACGGTTGGTTCTTATGCGAGGTGGTCCGGCCACGCAATCAGGACGCGGCCGCCGCCGGGAATCGGAGCAGGAAGGTCGTTCCGTCCGGACCGGTCC
>JBIJED010000424.1:0-3700 GCA_044343785.1 Azospirillales bacterium
CTCGCGGACGATGGCCAGTCCGAGCCCGACCCCGCCGGGCCGCGCGGTTCCGGCGAACGGCTGGAACAGGTTCTCCCGCGCCCGGGGGGGCAGACCGGTGCCGTCGTCGCCAACGGTCAGCCGCACCTCGCCACCGATGGTGCCACCGGTCGCGCCGGCGTCCAGCGTGACCTGCCGGGCGCCGGACTGGACGGCGTTGCGCACGAGGTTGGCGAGGCAGCGTCGCAGCAGTTCCCGGTCGCCGTCGACCGTCAGGCCGGGCGGGATCGCGACCGTGACGACCGGTGCGGCGCGCCCGTCGCCATGGCCCGATCCGCCGACCTCCTCCGCCACCTCGTCGGCGACCGGCCGGAGCGCCACCCGCTCGCGGGCGAGCGGCATCACCCCGTCGCGGGCGTAGGACAGGATCTGGGCGGTCAGGTCGAGGGCGCGGTCGATCGATCCCATGAGGCGCGGCGCCACGCGGCGGATCTCCGGATCCTCGCTCGCCACGATGCGCTCGGACACGATCGCCGCGGTCGACAGGATCCCGCCGAGGTCGTGGTGGATCTTCGCCACCGCCGTTCCCAGCGTGGCGAGGCGCTCCCGCTGGCGGAGCGCGGTCCTCAGCGCGATCTGCATCTCGGCCAGCTCCCGTTGGGCGAGCCCGAGCTCGTCGCCCCGGCTCGTGGGCGCGACGATGGCGGCCGGGTTCTCCGGGTCGCGCCGGAAGGCCATGATCGCGTCCACCATCCGCCGCACGGGCCGCACCATCAGCGCGTGGAGCGACAGGAAGACGAGGCCGGCCGTGATCAGCGAGATGACGATCGAGAGGGCGACGATCCGCCATGCGAAATCGAGCATGTCGTCGCGCAGCGGCGATTCCTCGATCACCATGCGGACCGCGATCATCCGGTCCTTCGGACTGCTGCCGCGGATCTCGACGACCCGGCTGCGGGCGTCGAACAGCAGGTCGAACGCATCGGCGACGAGGGCCGCCGGACCGGACCGGTCGAGGTCGATCACCCCCGCGGGCATCGCCGTCCGGATGCTTCCGATCATGTAGATGCGGTTGCCGGCGGTGGACACGTCGATCGCCAGCGCGCCGACCTGGGAGAGGAGGCGCCGCTCGAGAGCGTCGGTCACCATCCCTTGGGGCGCGGCCTCGATGGCGTAGGCGGCGAGGTGCCCGCTCGCCAGCTTCGCCTCCAGCCAGCCCTGCCGGAACCGGGCGACCGAGGGCACGAAGATCAGCACCTCCGCCAGCATGACGAAGACGACCGTCAGCAGCAGCAGCCGGAAGGGAAGGCCACGGGACAGGGCGGACGGACGCACGCGCATGCCCGACAGCATAAGCGAGCCGCGGCCCCGCGTCTCGACCCGAGGCGGCGCGTCAGCGGCGGAGGTGGTCCGTCGCGAGCGCCTCGGCGATCTGGACCGCGTTCAGGGCGGCACCCTTGCGCAGGTTGTCGGCCACGATCCAGAGCGAGAGGCCGTTCTCGACCGTGATGTCGTCGCGGATGCGGCTGACGAAGACGAGGTCGTCGCCCGCGCACTCGACCGGCGTGACGTAGCCCCCGTCCGCCCGGTGGTCGACCACGCTGACGCCGGGCGCGCGCCGCAGCGCCGCGCGCGCGTCCTCGGCCGGGAGCGGCCGTTCGAACTCCAGATTGACCGCCTCGGCGTGGCCGATGAACGTCGGGACGCGGACGCAGGTGGCCGTCACCTTGATCCTGGGATCGAGGATCTTCTTCGTCTCGACCGCCATCTTCCATTCCTCCTTCGTCGATCCATCGTCCATGAAGACGTCGATGTGGGGGATGACGTTGAAGGCGATCTGCTTTGTGAAGTTCTCCTTCTGAAGCGGATCGTTCACGTAGATGGCCCGGGTCTGGGTGAACAGCTCGTCCATCGCGTCCTTGCCGGCGCCGGAGACGGACTGGTAGGTCGCGACGACGACCCGGCGGATCCGGGCGATCCGGTGCAGCGGCGCCAGCGCCACCACGAGCTGGATCGTCGAGCAGTTCGGATTGGCGACGATGTTGCGCCGGCCGTACCCGGCCAGCGCGTTCGGGTTCACCTCCGGCACGACCAGCGGCACGTCGGGGTCCATGCGGAACTGGCTGGTGTTGTCGATGACGACGGCGCCCGCCGCCGCCGCGCGTGGCGCGAACTCGGCCGAGACCTTGGCCCCGGCGGAGGAGAGGACGAGGTCGATCCCGCGGAAGTCGAAGCCCGAGAGCGGCTCAACCTTGAGCACGTCGTCGTCGCCGAACGAGACCTCCCGCCCGGCGGAGTTCTCCGATGCGATGGCCCGCACCTCGTCCGCCGGAAAATCCCGCTCGGCCAGGATGGCCAGGATCTCGCGCCCGACGTTGCCGGTGGCGCCGACGACGGCGACCTTGTAGCCCATGGTAGGATGTCCTCGGCCCGCGGGAATCGTGGTGGACGTCCGAACTGGCCACCCGGCGCGGGCTTTGCAAGAGTGATCGCGTCACGAAAGGGTGCGGCGGTCGGTACGCCGGGAGAGCGGACGGATGAGCAAGCTGAGGGACACGATCGCGCAGGCGATCAAGGACGCCGACAGATCGTTCTTCAACGAGAACTACACCCGGCAGGCGGACAACGTTCTGGTCGAGCTGCGGAAGGCCGGCTACGAGGTGGTGCCGCTGAAGCCGTCGCCGGGTCTCGTGCAGTTCGTGATCGACAACCTGCCGTTCGGCCGGCTGAAGCCGACCGAGCTGGTCACGCAGCTCTATTCGCTGATCGTCGACAACGTCCGCAGGCACGGCTGAGACGGGTCCCGGACCGGTTTCCCGGCGCCGCCGAATTCCCGAGCAAGGGCCGGAGCGCGCGGCAGGCGCACGGGGCGTAGATCCTTCCCCGGACGGCGGCCTTGCCGTCGTTGACCGCGCATCCGGAGGACACCCATGATCGTCGCCGCCATGGACATCGCCGAGACCCGCCCGGCCGACGGGACGCCCCCCTTCGCCGACGACCCCGGCCGCTGGGCCGCCGTCGTCGCCCGCGACCGGCGCGCCGACGACATCTTCTGGTACGCGGTCGCCACGACGGGCGTCTATTGCCGCCCTTCCTGCGGGGCCCGGCTCGCCCTCCGGGAGAACGTGGCCTTCCACGACAGCCGTGCCGCCGCCGAGGCCGCCGGCTTCCGCCCCTGCAAGCGCTGCCGCCCGGACCAGCCGCCCCGCGAGGCGCTCCGGGCCGCCGCCGTCGTCCGCGCCTGCCGCCGGATCGAGACGGCGGAAGCCGCACCCGATCTCGCCACGCTGGCGGCCGAGGCGGGGATGTCGTCCTTCCACTTCCACCGGGTCTTCAAGGCCGTCACCGGCCTGACGCCCAAGGCCTATGCCGACGCCCACCGGGCCAACCGGGTCAAGGCCCGCCTCGCCCGGGCCGACAGCGTGACGGACGCCATCGTGGCGGCGGGCTACGGCTCCTCCAGCCGGTTCTACGAGCGGGCGGGGGGCATGCTGGGCATGCGCCCGGCCGATTTCCGCGACGGCGGCCGGGACGCCGAGATCCGTTTCGCCGTGGCGGACTGCGCGCTCGGCACGGTGCTGGTCGCGGCCACCGACCGGGGCGTCTCGGCCATCCACTTCGGGGACGACGCGGACGAGCTGGTCCGCGAGGTGCAGGACCGCTTTCCCAAGGCGCGCCTCGTCGGCGGCGACCCGGACTTCGACGCGCTGGTCGCCCGGGT
>JBIJED010000411.1:0-3791 GCA_044343785.1 Azospirillales bacterium
CAGGCCGAAGGCCACGGACGTGTATTGCGATCCCTGGTCCGAATGATGGATCACGTTGCCGGGCCGGCGCTGCTGGACGGCCATGTTCAGGGCGTCCAGGACGAGATCGGTCTTCAGGTCGGTCCCCATCGCCCAGCCCACGATGCGCCGGGAAAACGCGTCGAGCACGACCGCCAGATACAGAAAGCCGGCCCAGGTGGGAACGTAAAGCCTGCCCCCGGCTTGACCGGGGGTGATGTCGGCGACCCAGAGCACGTCGGGCTTCTCGGCGAAGACGTTCCGGTCCACCAGATCGCTGGCCGACCGTCCGGGGGACGGTCGGCCCGTCGAGCGCCTTTGCCAGGATGCCGCGCTCCTGACGAAGCTGGCGGTTCTCGCGGCGCAGACGCCGGAGCTCCTCGGGCGAGCGGCCGGCGCGCGCCAACGCGATGATCCGGGCCCGGAACTCGGCGGGGTAAGGGGGGCGGCTTCGAGGCATACAGACACTCTCCTTCGTAAGTCGGAGGGTGTCCACCAAACCGGGGCAACTCCAACGCCAGTTCCGGGGCGAAGGGGCCTCGGCAAGCCGGGCGTTCCGTGGGATCGTCCGTCACCGCTCCCCTGATCCGCCCGCCCCGCCCATGCCCTACGCCCGCACCTTCGACGGACCCACGGCCGCCGCCGACCTGACCGGCCTGTTCCGCCACCAGCTCGACCTCTGCCGCGTGACGACGGGGGAGAGCGTGGTGTGCGTCACCGACACGGCCTGGAACCCCGCCTATGGTGCGGCCTGCCTCGCGGCGGCGATGGCGCTCGGGGCCGAGGCGGGCCTCGTCACGCTGTCGGCGTCGCGGCCCCCGCCGGCGCGCCTGCTGGCCGCGGCCTTCGCCGGGGCGGACCTGATCGTCTACGCCACGCACCATACGCTCCATTACCGGCCGGAGATGCGGGCGGCACTCGACCGCGGCGCGCGGGCGCTGTGCGTGATGCAGCCCGTCCACGTGCTGGAGCGCCTCGAGGGGGACCCCGAGGTGCGGCGGCGGGCGCGGGCGGGCGCGGCGCTGCTGGACGCGGCGCGCGAGATCCGCATCGCGTCCGATGCCGGCACCGACCTCGTGATGGACAAGACCGGGCGGCGCGGCCTCGCCGCCTACGGCTATGCCGACGAACCCGGGCACCTCGACTTCTGGGGTGGTGGCATGGCGCAGGCGGCCCAGCTGGAGGGCACGACCCGCGGGCGCCTCGTGCTGGACACGGGCGACGCGGTCTTCCACCTCGGCCGGATGGTGGAGAGCCCGGTGGCGATCACCTTCGCCGACGGGCGGATCACGGCGATCGAGGGAGGCCTCGACGCCAAGCTGATCCGCCTGCACCTGGAAGACGCGCGCGACCCGAACGCCCTCCTCGCCGGGCACATGGCGTTCGGGGTGGACCATCGGGCGAAGTGGCTGGCGCCCATCGTCGACACGCCGGACGCGGGCGGCGGCGGGGCGGACAGCGAGGGATTCGCGGGGAACGTGCAGGTGGAGATCGGGTCGAACGACGACGTGCTGTTCGGCGGCCGCAACCGCACGACCGTCCATCTGGGCCTCTGCTGCCTCGCGACGAGCCTGTGGCTCGACGGGCGGCCGGTGGTTGAGGCCGGGCGGCTGACGGGGCCGGGGCTGGGATAAGGGCCCTTTCTTTTCCCCTCACGCCGCCGCCGCCTCGCCCGCACGCCCCCGCCGCCCGGCCCACACCGACAGGGCCAGCAACCCCGCCGCGATCGCCACCACGACCGTCAGCACCGCCACCTGCCCGATGCCCAGCGCCGCGAACACGCCCTCGGTGATGTCGCCGACGTAGAGCACGCAATAGGCCGCGAGCGAGACCGCCAGCACCGGCGTCGCCTGTCGCCGGGCGAACAGCAGCAGCGCCGAGCCGACGAGCCCGCCGACCACGCCCAGGCCGAACGCGAGGTCCATCCAGACGGGCAGGCCGGCATAGAGCGTCGCCTGTTCCGGTGTCATGCCCATGGCGACGAAGTGCTCCACCGGAGCGAAGACGGTGGTGCGGAACTGCTCGATGCCATAGAGGTTCCAGGCGACCCCGAGGCCGGCGACGATGCGGGTCCAGAGCGGAAGGCGGGTGGCGGTCATGGTCGGTCTCTCCGGTCCGGGCGACGCCCCGGCCGGCCCCCATGGCCCGTCGATCGTCGCCCCTTCGCCGCCATGACCCGCGACCGCGTCGCCGTTCGACAGGGCCGGTCCATTTTTCTGCCCTGACGCCCGCCCGCCACCGGACTCCCGCGCGTGACGCTCCGCCGCCTCGTCGATCCCGCCCTCGCACTCCTCGCCATCGTCGCCGTCGTGGTGGCGCTCGTCCGCATCGCCGCACTCGACGCGGGCGTGACGACCGGGCGCGTGACGGTCGACGGCACCCGCGCGACCGTCTTCCGCCCCGCCGCCCCGTCGCCGCCCGGACCGGTCGTGCTCGTCGCCCACGGCTTCGCGGGGTCGCAGCCGCTCATGGTGCCCTTCGCGACCACCTTCGCGCGCAACGGGCTGACGGCGGTGACCTTCGATTTCCTCGGCCACGGCCTCGACCCGCGGCCCCTGACCGGCAGCATCACCGAGACGGTCGGCGCCACGCGGGCGCTGGTCGACCAGACCCGCCGGATGGCCGACTTCGCCCGCACGCTGGGCGACGGGCGCCTCGCCCTGCTCGGCCATTCGATGGCGTCGGACATCGTGGTGCGGGCGGCGCAGACCGATCCGGGCATCGGCGCGACGATCGCCGTCTCCATGTTCTCCCCCGCCGTCACCGCGACGACGCCGGGCAACCTCCTCGTCATCGTCGGCGGGTGGGAGCCGGGGCTGAAGGCGGAGGCGCTGCGCGTGCTCGTCGAGGCGGGCGGGCCGGCGGAGCCGGGCGTGACGATCGGCGACCCGGCCGCGGGCACCGGGCGGCGGGTGGCGGTCAGCCCGAACGTGGAGCATGTCGGCGTGCTCTACGCCCGGGCGGGGATGGCGGAGGCGCAGGCGTGGATCGACGCCGCCTTCGGCCTCGCGCGCGAAGGGCCGGCGGCGGCCGACGCGCGGGGGCCCTGGGTCCTCTTGCTGCTGGCCGGCATCGTGGCGCTCGGGCGGCCGCTCGCCCGCCTGCTGCCGCGCGCCGCGACGCCGGGTCCGGGCCTCCCATGGCGGGCGGCGTGGCCCTGCGTCGTGATCCCGATGGTCGCGACGCCGCTGGTCCTGTCGGTGGTGCCGACGCGGTTCCTCCCCGTTCTGGTGGGCGACTATCTGGCGGTCCACCTCGGCGCCTACGGGCTGGTCACCGCGGCGTGCCTCCGGTGGCGCGGGCGCGGGGCCGGCGGGGCGACGGACGTCTCCCGCCCCCGCCTCCTCCTCGCCACCCTTGCGGCGGGGATCTTCGTGGCGGGTGGCCTGTTCGCCGCACTCGACGCCCATGTCGCGAACCTGACCCCGGTCGCCCAGCGCGTGCCCCTCATCCTCGCCATGCTGGCGGGGACGGCCGCCTATTTCGTGGCCGACGAGCGCCTCGTGCGCGGCGAAGGCGCGGGGCGCCTGCTTCCCGCGGCGTCGCGGGCGGCGTTCCTCGTCTCGCTCGCGGGGGCCGTGGCGATCGACTTCCCCCGCCTCTTCTTCCTCGTGATCATCGTGCCGGTGATGGTGCCGTTCTTCCTGGTGTTCGGCCTGTTCTGCGCCTGGATCTTCCGCAGGGCGGGCCACCCGCTTCCGGGCGCGCTGGTCGCGGCCGCCGCCTTCGCCTGGGCGATCGGGACGACGTTCCCGATGGTGACGGGCTAGAGC
>JBIJED010000410.1:0-3791 GCA_044343785.1 Azospirillales bacterium
GGACGACCTGCGCGCCGCGGACGTGGACTTCATCACGCTCGGCCAGTACCTCCAGCCGACGGCCAAGCACGCGGCGGTCGACCGGTTCGTGCCGCCGGCGGAGTTCGACCAGTACGCCCGAACCGCTCGGGGCAAGGGCTTCCTGATGGTCGCCTCCTCCCCGCTCACGCGGTCGAGCTATCACGCGGGTGCCGATTTCGCCCGCCTGCGGGCGGCGCGGGAGGCCCGGCTTTCCGGTGCCGCGCCCCCCGTCGGGCCGGTGGCCTGAGGCCGATCAATGCCCAAGCATGCGGAACGGCGGCGGCTTCCCTACCGCCCCGATCAGATGTTCGCCCTGGTCGCCGACATCGAGCGCTATCCGGAGTTCCTGCCCTGGTGCGTCGGCGCGCGGATCCGCCGGCGCGAGGGGGACACCGTCCATGCGGACCTCGTCATCGGCTTCAAGATGTTCCGGGAACGCTTCACGTCGAAGGTCGTCCTGTCGGCGCCCGGGCGCATCGACGTGGAGTATGCGGAGGGCCCGTTCCGCTATCTGCGAAACCACTGGGCCTTCACACCGACGGAGGAGGGGTGCGAGGTCGACTTCTACGTCGACTTCGAGTTCCGCAACCTCGTGCTCCAGAAGGTGATCGGGGTCGTCTTCACGGAAGCCGTGAAGCGCATGGTGGCGGCGTTCGAGAGCCGGGCGCGCCAACTCTACGCGGGGACCGCGACGGTCCCGCCCCGGCCGCAGGCGATCTGAGGCCGGGGCGGACCATCGTCACTCGTCGAGCGCGAAGCCGGACGCGGCGACGATCGGGCGCCACTGCACCCGCTCCTTATCGAGGAACTGCGCATAGGCCTGGGGGGTCTGGGCGGCGGGATCCATGCCGACGCGCGACAGTCCCTCGACGACCGCCGGCACCCCGACGGCCTCGCGCACGAGGCGCGCGACGCCGTCGACCATCGCCGTCGGCGCACGGGACGGAAGGAAGATGCCGAAGTTCTCGATGCCGGTGGCCTGCGGAAAGCCGAGTTCGGTGAAGCTCGGCACGTCCGGCATGAAGCGCGAGCGCGTCGCACTGGTCACCGCCAGCATCCGCACGCCGGGCTGGGTGCGATGGGGCAGGAAGTCGCCCAGCACCGTCACCACGGCGGGTATGTGACCGCCGACGACGTCCTGGATCGCCGGGGCCGAGCCGCGGTAGGGCACGTGGGCCGGCGTCACGCCGATCGCGCGATAGAAGACGTCGCCGAGGAAGTGCGGCGCCGAGCCCGCCGCCGGGACGCCGAACTGCGCCCGGCCCGGGTCGGCCTTCACCCAGGCGACGAAGTCCGCGAGCGTCCGCACCGTGTCGGGCACGCGCGGCCCCACGCCGAGGGCGTAGGCGAAAGTGCAGACCGGGGAGACCGGCGAGACGTCGAGCGACGGATCGTAGCCGAGACGGCGGTAGACGCTGGCGTAGATGGTGAACACCGAATCCGGCGTGAGCAGCAGCGTCCGCCCGTCGGCCGCGGCCTCCTTGAGCCCGGTGACCGCGAGGCGCCCGCCGGCGCCGACCCGGTTCTCGACGATCACGTTTTCCGCCAGCTTTCCGCGCCACGCCTCGGCATACACGCGGGAGGCGAGGTCGGCCGTCCCGCCCGCGGGAAACCCGCAGAGGATGCGGGACACGCCCGGGAAGGGCTGCGCCCGGACGGGTGCGGCGACGGCGGCGGCGGCGATGCCGCCCGCAAGGCCCAGGAGAATGTCGCGTCTGGTCGGTGTCATCGGTCCCCCCTTCGTCCCTTTCGTTCCGCCGTGGCGGTGTTGGAACGGGATTGGATTGCATCGTTCGCGGTTGGTCAACTGCTCCCGGTGTCGGCCGCGGTCCATAGGAGTCCGAGCGCATGGTCGACGGTCGCGCGTCGGATGGCCGCCCGGTCGCCCGGGAAGACGCGGCTCTCGGTGACGGTGGCGCCGTTCCGCGTCGCGAGGCCGAACCAGACGAGGCCCACGGGCTTGGCCGGCGTGCCGCCGCCGGGCCCTGCGATCCCGGTGACCGCGACGGCGGCATGGGCGCGCGAGCGATCGAGCGCGCCCGCGGCCATGGCCGCCGCCGTCGCCGCGCTCACGGCGCCGTGGGCCGTGAGCGTGGCCTCGGGCACGCCCAGCATCGTCGTCTTGGCGTCGTCGGAGTAGGTGACGAAGCCGCGGTCCACCACGTCGGACGAGCCCGCGATCTCCGTCAACGCGCCCGCGATCAGCCCGCCCGTGCAGCTCTCGGCCGTCGCCACCATCCAGCCGCGCGCCCGCGCGGCGGCGAGGACGGCGCGGGCGAGGTCGTCGTGCCCGCTCATCGCAGCGCCACCGTCGCGACCGCCTGCGCCGCGAGACCCTCCGCCCGGCCGGTGAAGCCCAGCGTCTCCGACGTCGTGGCCTTCACCGACACGCGGTCGGGGCCGACGCCGAGGATGGCCGCCATCCGTTCGACCATCGCCGTCCGGTGCGGCCCGACCTTCGGCCGTTCGCAGACGATCGTGACGTCCACATTCGCCACCCGCCCGCCGCGCGCGGCGAGGAGGTCGACCGCGTGGCGCAGGAACCGGTCGCTCGACGCCCCGCGCCAGCGCGGGTCGCTGGGCGGAAAGTGCTGGCCGATGTCGCCGGCGCCGATCGCGCCGAGGATGGCGTCGGTCAGCGCGTGCAGGCCGACGTCGCCGTCGGAATGGGCGACGACGCCGCGGTCGTGCGGCACCCGCACGCCGCACAGCATGACGTGGTCGCCGGGGCCGAAGCGATGGACGTCGTAGCCCATCCCGGTGCGGAACTCCGCCGGTGGGAGGAGGCGTTCGGCGCGGGCGAGGTCGTCGGCCATGGTCACCTTGATGTTGTCCGGGTCGCCCGGCACCAGCGCCACCGGCAGTCCCGCCGCCTCGAACAGCGACGCGTCGTCGGTCGCCGGATGGTCGGCGAAACGGCGGTGGGCGTCCAGAAGGGCGGGGAAGGGGAAGCCCTGCGGCGTCTGCGCGGCCCAGAGGCCGGCCCGGTCGACCGTGGCACCGATCGTCCCGCCCTCGGCCCGCTTCAGCGTGTCGGTGACGGGCAGGGCGGCGATCGCTGCACCACCCCCGTCGAGCGCGTCCAGCACCCGGTCGATGACGACCGACGGCACAAGCGGGCGCCCGCCGTCGTGGACGAGCACGCGGTCCGGCGGGTCGGCCGAGAGATGCTCGAGTCCCAGCCGGACCGACGCCTGGCGCGTCGCCCCCCCCGTCACCGGCGGCGGCAGCGCCAGCCCCGCCAGCGCCGCCGCGCAGGCCTCCCCCTGACCGGGGCCGATCACGACCTGGACGGCGTCGATCCGGGGATGCCCCGTGAACGCCTCGACCGCCCGGCGCAGGATGGGCACGCCACCCAGCGGAAGATACTGCTTGGGCACGTCGGACCCGAACCGCAGTCCGCTACCGGCCGCGACCACCAGAGCCACCGTCCGCTTCACCGCGTCACCCCTTCGACCATGTCTGCCCAGAAAATGTGCACCATTGTTTCACCGTCGGTAAGGGAATTCCGGACCGTTCCGGTCCCCTTCGCACTTGCGAAACGGCCCGGTTCCGATAGATTGCCTATTCGGCAAGCAGGTCGGAGTTCTGCATAGATGCAGGGCATTCAAATCGGTCCCCTCCACGTCGCGGATCCCGTGATCCTCGCGCCCATGTCCGGCGTGACGGACCTGCCGTTCCGACGCATCGCGAAGCGCCTCGGGGCCGGCCTCGTGGTCTCGGAGATGATCGCGAGCCGCGAGCTCCTGCGCGAGAGCCGGCAGACGCTC
>JBIJED010000412.1:0-3781 GCA_044343785.1 Azospirillales bacterium
CGCGATCTCGGGCAACCGCGCGATGCCGGGCCGCAGCCCCAGCGGCCGGTCGCGCACGTCGGCGAAGCGGCCCTGGGCGGCCACCCACATCACGCGGCCGGGGGCGGACAGCACGTCGTGCGCCGCCTCCAGGAAGGCCGCCGCCCCGCGCGCGGTGCCCATCTCCACCGGAAAGGCGCCGATGCGCTCGAAGAACCGGTAGCGGCGCACCATCGCCGCGTCCATCGGCCCGAACCCCGCCCGCCCGGCGAACAGCCGGCCGTTGAGCACGACGTAGAGCGCCGCGTCCCACCAGGAGGGATGGTTCGTCCAGATCACGACCGGCGCATCCGAGGCGACGTCCGGCATCCCCCACGCCGCCACGCGGACCGCGTTCAGGTGCCGCGCCGCGAACCGTTCGAACCACGGCCCGAAGAAGGCGACGAGGGCCGGCGAGCGGCGGGCGACGGGCCCCCTCGTCATGAGATGAGGGTCACGAGGGCGGGGATCATGACGCGCGGGCGACCGCCCCCGGCTCCGTCGCCCCGGGCCGGCCGGCGACCCCCCGGAGGTCGGCGTCGGCGGCGTCGGCGGCGATCCAGCCGGACATCATCACCATGGGCATGCCCGGCCCGGGGTGCGCGGCCCCGCCGGCGAGGTAGAGGCCCTTCACGTGGCGGCTGCGGTTGCCGGGCTTGAACGCGCCGCTGAAGAGGCCGTGGCTGGCCAGCCCGTAGATCGCCCCGTCGAGCACCCGGTAGCGGTCGTGGATGTCCTGCGGGGTCAGGTGGCGTTCCCACACGATCCGTTCCTCGATGTCATGCAGGCCGGCGGTACGCTTCAGTTTCTCCAATATGGTGCGGCGATAGGCCGGGAACATCGCCGTCCAGTCGTGATGCGGGCGCAGATAAGGGGTGTGCACGAGCACGTAGAGCGCCTCGCCCCCCGGCGGGGCGACGGTGGGATCGGTGCCCGACGGGGCGGCGAGGTAGCAGGTGGGGTCGGGCGCCGGCTCGCCCCGGCCGTAGATCCAGCCGAACTCCTCCTCCGGGTCGGCGGAAAAGACGAAGTCGTGGTGGGCGAGGTGGTCGTAGCGCCGGTCGAGCCCGAGGTAGAGCACGACGCCGGAGCACGCCGGCTCGAACCGCCCCTCGTAGGGCTTCGCCGCATCCTTGCCCACCAGTTCCCGGTAGGTGCGGATCGCGTCCATGTTGGAGACGACGGCGTCGACCGGCCGGCGCCCCGTAGGAGCGTGGACCGCGACGACCCGGGCGCCCTCGCGTTCCAGCCCCGTCACCTCGGTCCCGGCGTGGATCTCCACGCCCAGCCCGATCGCGAGCGTGGTCAGCGCGTCCGCCACCGCCCGCGTGCCGCCCTTCGGATACCAGACGCCGTCGGCGGTCTGCATGTGCGCGATCGAGCAGAGCACGGCCGGCGCGCCGTAGGGGTTCGAGCCCACGTACTGGACGAAGTGGTCGAGCATCTGGGCGAGGCGCGGGTCGGGCACGTGCGAGCGGATGGTGGTCGCGACCGAGCGGCCGAGGCGCAGGCTCAGCACGTCGCGCAGCGTGCCGGGCGAGAAGGTCGTCCTCAGGTCGAAGGTGTCGAGCATGTCCTCGACCGGCTTCCAGAAGAAGAACCGCTCCGACACGTCGTGCAGGTGCCGCGCGAGGCCCTGGAAGCGGCGGTAGCCCGCCCCGTTGCCGGGGGCGAACGCGTCCATCCGCCGGGCCATGTCCTCCGTGTCCTCGACGAGGTCCATCACGGCCCCGCCCTCGAAGAAGCAGCGCCACTGCGGGTCGAGGCGGATCAGCTCCAGCCGGTCCGCGAGCCGCAGCCCGGCCTCGGCGAAGATGCGCTCCAGCACCCGCGGCACGGTCAGGATGGTGGGACCCATGTCGAAGCGGAAGCCGGCGTCGGCCGTCACCGCCGCCTTGCCGCCGAGCCAGGCGTTCTTGTCGTAGAGCACGACCTTGTGCCCGCGGGCACCCAGCACGCACGCCGCCGCGAGCCCGCCCAGGCCCGCGCCGACCACGGCGACCGTCTTCGCGCTCATTCCGCGGCCCTCAGCACCGCCCCGGCCGATGTGTCGGTGGCCGTCACGCCGAAGTCCTCCAGCAGCAGGCGGGCGGTGATCCGCGCGCCCTCGAAGATGACGGGCAGGCCGCTGCCCGGATGGGTGCCGCCGCCGACGAGGTAGACGGCACCGGGCACGAAGCGGTTGTGCGGGCGGAAAAAGAGCATCTGGCCCAGATCGTGGGAGAGGTTGAAGGTCGCCCCCTCCCAGATCCCGTGGTCCGCCTCCCAGTCGTCGGGGGTGACGGCCCGCTCCCAGCGGATTCGGGGCTCCAGGTCGCCGAGGCCGACGAGGCGCAGCCGGTCGAACACCTTGCGCCGATAGGCCGGAAGCGCGGCCTTCCAGTCGATTCCGGCCCGCCGGTTGGGCACCGGAACCAGCACGTAGAGCGACGCGTGCCCGGGCGGCGCCATGGAGGGGTCCGTGGCGGCCGCGTGC
Source organism: Azospirillales bacterium (assembly GCA_044343785.1). GTDB lineage: Bacteria > Pseudomonadota > Alphaproteobacteria > Azospirillales > Azospirillaceae > CANGXM01. The sequence continues at coordinate 2,495 of JBIJED010000412.1, forward strand.
TGGACGTAGATCGAGGGCTCGGTCGGAAGCCGCCCCGCGTCGATCTCGGCCAAGTTCCGCTCGTAGTCGCGCGACAGCAGGATCGTGTGGTGGGAGAGGTCGGGCACCGTTCCCTCGACGCCGAGGTAGAACATGAGGGTGGAGCAGGACAGGCGTGCGGTCTCCAGCCGCCGGTCGGTCCAGCGCGGCCGGCGCGCCTCCGGCACGAGGCCGGGGATGGTGGCGCCGAAGTCGCCGTTCACCACCACCGCGTCGACCGGATGGTGCCGCCCGTCCGCCACGACCGACCGCACGCGCGGGCCCGTCCACTCGATCTCGTCCACCGGGCAGGACGTGCGGACGTCGACCCCCATCTCGCGCGCCAGCTCGGCCATCGCCGTCGTGACGGCGCCGCAGCCGCCGACCGGGTGGAAGACGCCGTGCTCGTACTCGAGGAAGCTGAGGATCGTGAACAGGCTGGGGCAGCGGAAGGGCGACATGCCCAGGTACTTCGCCTGGAAGGAGAAGGCGAGCCGCACCCGCGGGTCGGAGAAGTGGCGGCGCAGGTCGGCGTCGACCGACCGGTGCGGTCGCATGAGGGGAAGGGCCGCCAGCATGGCCGGCGTCACGTAGTCGGTCAGCCGCATGAAGGGGTTTTCGAGCACCGGGCGGAAGGCGTCGAGCTTCGACCGGTTCTCGTCCAGCCAGCGCCGCACGCCCGGCGCGTCGGCCGGGCAGAGGCCGGCGACGGCGGCCTCCAGCCTCGCGACGTCGCCCGACGCCAGCATCTCGCCCCCGCTCTCGAAGACGAGACGGTACTGCGGGTCGAGGCGCAGCAGTTCGACCCGGTCCTCCAGCCTTGCCCCGCAGGCGGCGAAGATCTCGGCTAGGATGCGGGGATAGAGGAAGAAGGTGGGGCCGAGATCGAAGCGGTGGCCGCCGGGTGCGGTGATCGTCCGCGTCCGCCCGCCCACCTCGGCCTGCCGCTCGAACACCGTGACCCGCAGGCCGGCCGCCGCCAGCAGCAGGGCGACGGCCAGGCCGCCGGGGCCGGCGCCGATCACGGCCACGCGCCGTCCGTCCGGAGGGACGGCACGGCTTTCCGGTCGTCTCAGGGCGGCGAAAGTCATGGCGTCTCCGACGGGGCTGCAGGACCTGACGAGAGATAGTTGGATCGGGGCCGGAGTGAGCCCAACGGACGGGCGCGCGAAAGAGGTACCTCTTTTGGGGGATGGGGAATCACGACGCCCGTGAACTAAAAACCGGTGACAGTGTACTAAAATCCCACCCGTTCCCATCGCACTCCAC
>JBIJED010000413.1:0-3769 GCA_044343785.1 Azospirillales bacterium
CGCCCGCCACGCCGTCCCCGACCCCCGCCGCCGCGGCCCCCGACGAACCCGACGTCTGCCGCCTCGCCGACCTCATCAAGAGCACGGTGGCGGTGGAGCTGTGGTGCCATGCGCCCGGCTGCGGCCACCACGCCGTGGTCGACACCGCGCAGTTGATCCGCTGGTTCGGCGCCGCGATGCCGGTGCCGGAGATCGCGCGGCGGTTCCGCTGCTCGGCCTGCGGCGGGCGCAAGGTGCACAGCCGGCCGGCCTGGGGCGCCGAGGGGCCGGGGGTGGTGGCGCGGCACACGAAGTGAGCGGGCGGGCGATCTTCACGACCGCCGGGCCTTTTCAAACCGCGGCGGATCATCCATGTTCGCTGCCTCTCCCGTCCCCGCCGGTCAAGACGGAACCCGATGCCCATGCGTGTGGCCATTCCCAAGGAACGACGCCCCAACGAGAAGCGCGTCGCCGCCTCGCCCGAAACCGTGAGGAAGATGAAGGGCCTCGGCCTCGACGTCGTGGTCGAGACCGGCGCTGGCGTCGCCTCCGCGGTGCCCGATGCGGCCTACGAGGCCGCGGGCGCGACCATCGCGCCGGACGCCGCCGTGGCCCTGGGCGACGCCGACATCGTGCTGAAGGTCCAGCGCCCCCTCACCGCCGCCGAGGGCGGGCCGGACGAGGCGGGCCTGATGAAGACCGGTGCCGTGCTGATCGCGCTGCTGGCGCCCTATCAGAACAAGGAGCAGGTGGAGGCCTACGCCACCGCCGGCATCGACGCCTTCTCGATGGAGCTGCTGCCCCGCATCACCCGGGCGCAGTCGATGGACGTGCTGTCCTCGCAGGCGAACCTCGCCGGCTACCGGGCGGTGCTCGACGCGGCGGCCGAGTTCGGCCGGGCCTTCCCGATGATGATGACCGCCGCCGGCACGGTGCCGCCGGCCCGTGCCTTCATCATGGGCGTGGGCGTGGCGGGCCTGCAGGCGATCGCCACGGCCAAGCGCCTCGGCGCCATCGTCTCGGCCACCGACGTGCGGCCGGCGACCAAGGAGCAGGTGGAGAGCCTGGGCGGAAGCTTCGTCGCCGTCGAGGACGAGGAATTCCGCCAAGCCCAGACCGCCGGCGGGTACGCCAAGGAGATGTCGCCCGCCTATCAGGAGAAGCAGCGTGCGCTGGTGGCGGAGACCATCAAGAAGCAGGATTTGGTGATCACGACCGCGCTGATTCCCGGCCGCAAGGCGCCCGTGCTCGTCACCGATGCGATGCTGCGGTCGATGAAGCCGGGATCGGTGCTGGTCGACATGGCGGTGGAGCAGGGCGGCAACGTCGAGGGCTCGAAGCCGGGCGAGGTGGTGGCGCTGTACGGCGTCAAGATCGTCGGCCACCTCAACATCCCGAGCCGGATCGCGGTGGACGCCTCGGCGCTCTACGCCCGAAACCTGCTGAACTTCCTCCAGCCGCTCGTGGACAAGGACGCGGGCGCGCTCGAGATCGACCTCGAGGACGAGGTGCTGAAGGGCACCTGCCTCACCCGCGGCGGCCGGATCGTCCATCCGGCGTTCGCGCCGGCCACCGGAGGCTGACGCCATGAGCACAACCCCCCTCGACGTCCAGAGCCAGATCGAGACACTGCGGGCCGCTGCGGCCAACCTCCAGGCGCAGCTCGACGCGCTCTCGGCCCAGGTGGCGACGTCGGCCGCCGCGGCGATGCCGGCGGCCTCCCACGGCCTGCCGTTCTTCGTGACCGGCCTGACCGTGTTCGTGCTGGCCTGCTTCGTCGGCTACTACGTGGTCTGGCGGGTGACGCCGGCGCTGCACTCGCCGCTGATGGCGGTCACCAACGCGGTGTCGTCGGTCATCATCGTGGGCGCGCTGATCGCGGCCGGGCCTCCGGGCTTCGACTTCTCGAAGTTCATGGGCTTCCTCGCCGTCATCCTCGCCGCGGTCAACATCTTCGGCGGGTTCATCGTGACCCAGCGGATGCTGGCCATGTTCAAGAAGAAAGAGCGGAAGTAAGGACACGCCCCATGGAGACCTTCGCCGCTCTCGCCTACCTCGTCGCCGCCGTGCTCTTCATCATGGCGCTGCGGGGCCTGTCCAGCCCGGAGACCGCGCGTCTCGGCAACTTCTACGGCATCGCCGGCATGGCGATCGCCATCGTCACCACGCTGATCCTCCCGGGCGTGACGAGCTACTGGCTCATCGTCCTGGGGCTGGTCATCGGCGGGGCCGTGGGCGCCTACATCGCCCAGAAGATCCAGATGACGGCGCTGCCGCAGCTCGTGGCCGCGTTCCACAGCCTCGTGGGCCTCGCCGCCGTCTTCGTCGCCGCGGCCGCCTTCCTGAACCCCGCCGCCTACGGCATCGGCCAGCCCGGCGCCATCGCGGTCGGCAGCCTGATCGAGATGTCGATCGGCGTGGCCATCGGCGCCATCACCTTCACGGGCTCGATCGTCGCCTTCGGCAAGCTGCAGGGCCTCGTCAGCGGCAAGCCGCTGGTGTTCCCCATGCAGCACATGCTGAACGCGGCCATCGCCGTGCTGATCGTGGTGCTGGTGGTGGTGGTGTGCGTCACCCAGTCGCCGGTGGTGTTCTGGCTGATCGTGATCCTCGCCCTGGCGCTCGGGTTCCTGCTGATCCTGCCGATCGGCGGCGCCGACATGCCGGTCGTGATCTCGATGCTGAACAGCTACTCGGGCTGGGCGGCGGCGGGCATCGGCTTCACGCTCGAGAACTATCTCCTGATCATCACCGGCGCGCTCGTCGGCGCCTCGGGCGCGATCCTGTCCTACGTCATGTGCAAGGGCATGAACCGCTCGATCTTCAACGTCATCCTCGGCGGCTTCGGCGGCGAGGCGACGGCGGCGGCGGCCGGTTCGGGCGCCGAGCGCGGGACGGTGAAGGCCGGCTCCGCCGAGGACGCGGGCTACATCATGCAGAACGCGCGCACCTGCATCATCGTGCCGGGCTACGGCATGGCGGTGGCGCAGGCCCAGCACGCGCTGCGCGAGATGGCCGACCTCCTGAAGAAGGAGGGGGTGGAGGTGAAGTACGCCATCCATCCGGTCGCCGGACGCATGCCGGGGCACATGAACGTGCTGCTGGCCGAGGCGAACGTGCCCTACGACGAGGTGTTCGAGCTCGAGGACATCAACCGCGACTTCGCGCAGGCCGACGTCGCCTACGTCATCGGCGCGAACGACGTGACGAACCCCGCCGCCAAGACCGATCCGGCCAGCCCGATCTACGGCATGCCGATCCTCGACGTGGAAAAGGCGAAGACGGTCTTCTTCGTGAAGCGCTCGATGGCGTCCGGCTACGCGGGCGTCGAGAACGAGCTGTTCTTCCGGCCCAACACCATGATGCTGTTCGGCGACGCCAAGAAGATCACAGAGCAGATCGTCAAGGCGATGTCCGGCGGCGGTCACTGACGACCGGCAACGATCAGGGGCCCTCGACGGGCCCCTTTTCGCTGGGTCCCTGTCCGCTCTGCGGGCGGGACATGGTGGCGGGCCCGTCGGTCAACCGCCACCACTGGCGCCCGAAGAGCGAGGGCGGGCGGGAGCAGGGGTGGATCCACCGGATCTGCCACCGCAAGATCCACGCCGAACTGACCGAACGCGAGATCGCGACCCGCTGGGCGACGCCCGACGCGCTGCGCGCGCACCCCGCCATCGCCGCCTTCGTGCGATGGGTCGCGACGAAGCCGCCCGCCTTCATGGCGCCGACCGCCGCGCCGCGCGACCGCGGCCGGCGCCGCTGACCGTCAGGACGGGGGGCGCCGCTCCGG
>JBIJED010000414.1:0-3734 GCA_044343785.1 Azospirillales bacterium
CCGCGTGCCGGCGATCGGCCATGCCCCCCACATCGAGGCGCCGGCGGCGGTGACGCGGGCGGTTCGATCGGCGATGGGGATGTGAGGACCATCCGGGGGCCCTCACGCCGTCGGCAGACGGTGGTCCCTGTAGGTCTCGCGGATCTTCGTCTTCAGCAGCTTGCCCGTCGCCGTGTGCGGCAGCTCGTCGGTGAACACCACGTCGTCGGGCATCCACCATTTCGCGACCTTGCCCTCGAAGAAGGCGAGGATCTCCTCCCGCGTCACGGTGCCGCCGGCCTTGCGGACGACGACGAGGAGGGGGCGCTCGTCCCACTTGGGATGCGCCACGCCGATCGCCGCCGCCTCGGCGACGGCAGGATGCGCCATGCAGATGTTCTCGAGGTCGATGGAGCTGATCCACTCGCCGCCGGACTTGATCACGTCCTTCGACCGGTCGGTGATCTGCATGTAGCCGTCGGCGTCCAGCGTCGCGACGTCGCCGGTGTCGAACCAGCCGTCCTCCCCGAAGGCGGGGGTCTTCCCGTCCTTGAAGTACTCCGACGCGATCCACGGGCCGCGGACCTGAAGGTGGCCGAACGCCTTGCCGTCGCGGGGCAGTTCGCGATTGTCGTCGTCGGTGATGCGCGCCCGGACGCCGTAGATGACCCGGCCCTGGCTGAGTCGCACCCGGTTCCGGGCCTCGGCGGGCAGGTCGAGGTGCTTCTGCTTCAGCGTGTTGACGGTGCCGAGCGGGCTCATCTCCGTCATCCCCCAGGCGTGCAGCACGTCGACGCCGTAGGTGTCGCGGAAGGTGTCGATCATCGCGGGCGGCGCCGCGGACCCGCCGATCACCGTGCGGTTCAGCGTCGTGAACCGCCCGCCGACCGAGGCCACGTGGTTGAGGAGGCCGAGCCAGACCGTCGGCACGCCGGCGGAGAAGGTCACCTTCTCGCTCTCCAGAAGCTCGTAGACCGACGCGCCGTCCATCTTCGGTCCCGGGAAGACCAGCTTCGAGCCGACGAGCGGGACCGAGTAGGGCAGGCCCCAGGCGTTGACGTGGAACATCGGCACGACCGGCAGCACCGCGTCCCGCGCCGACAGGTTCATCACGTCCGGCTGCACCGACGACAGCGAGTGGATGACGGTCGAGCGGTGCGAATAGAGCACGCCCTTGGGGTTGCCCGTCGTGCCCGAGGTGTAGCAGAGCGACGACGCCGTCCGTTCGTCGAACTCGGGCCAGTCCAGACGGTCGGAGTGGGCGTTGATCAGGTCCTCGTAGGCGATCACGTCCCGCAGCTTCGTGTCGGGGATCGAGGCCCGGTCGGCCATCACGACGAAGCCGCGCACCCCCTTCAGATGGTCGGCCAGCGCCTCCATCAGCGGCAGGAACGTCAGGTCGAGGAGGACGTGGCGGTCCTCGGCGTGGTTGACGATGTAGGCGATCTGCTGGGGGAAGAGCCGGGGGTTGATGGTGTGGCAGACGGCACCGATGCCGGAGATCGCGTAGTAGGCCTCCAGGTGCCGGTAGCCGTTCCAGGCGATGGTCGCGACCCGGTCCCCCATGCCCACGCCGAGGCCGGTGAGCGCGTTGGCGAGCTGGCGCGCCCGCCGGGCGAGGCCGCCGTAGGTGTAGCGGTGGATCGGCCCCTCGATCGTCCGCGACACGATCTCTCCGTCGGAATGGTAGAGCTCGGCATGCCGGAGGATGGACGAGATCAGGAGGGGCTGGTCCATCATCAGGCCGTGCATCGTCGTCTCCTCCGCCATTGCGCGGGTCTTCGGACCCGTCGTCGCCCCCGGTCGGGGACGTTCGGTCGCAACATTCGCCGGATGGCAGGTCTGCTGTAAAGCCCTTGGACCGGGCGCCCGCGGTTCGTCCAAGGTGCCACGGATGACCTCCGTCGCAGCACCGTCCGGGGCCGCGCTCGTCCGCGGCATCGCCGTCTACCTCGGCGCCATCTTCGTCGGCGCGCTCATGGACGTGCTGATCAAGCTGCTGTCGGCGGGCTATCCGACGGGACAGATCCTGTTCTTCCGCAGCTTCGTGGCCGTCGTTCCCATCCTCGTCATGGTCTGGGTGAACGGCGGAGGATGGGCCGCGCTGCGCCCGCGCCGGCCGATGGCGTGCCTTCTGCGCGGACTGGTCCAGGCCTGCGCCGCCGGAACCTTCTTCGTCGCCTTCCGCTAAATGCCGCTCGCCGACGCCTATGCGATCGGCTTCACGGCGCCGCTTTGGATCGCCCTCCTGTCCGCTCCCTTGCTGGGCGAGCGGGTGGGGCCCGCGCGATGGATCGCCATCGTCGTCGGCTTCGCCGGCGTGCTGGTGATGATCCGGCCGGGATCCTCGGACGAGACCGTGTTCCTGCTCGGCCCGATCATGGCCCTCGTCGGCGCGTTCCTCTACGCGCTGGGCGCGGTCCTGATCCGGCGGATCGGCCGCGACGAGACGACCTCGGCGATGGCGTTCGCGACGAACGTGGCGATCATGGGCGCGGCGGCGCTGCTGCTTCCGTTCTCGCCGGCGGATCCGACGCTGGCCGGCATCTTCGGCTGGCGGACGCCCGGATGGCAGGATCTCCTCCTGCTCGTCGTCACGGGCCTCCTCGGCGGGGGCATGACCATTCTTTTCACCGAGGCGTTCCGCACCACGCCCGCCTCGCTGATCGCGCCGTTCGAGTACACGGCGATGATCTGGGCCGTGCTGTTCGGCTTCCTGATCTTCGGCGACCGTCCCACCGCGTCGCTGTTCGTCGGCGCCGCCATCGTCATCGCCGGCGGGCTGATCCTGCTGCGCGTGGAGACGGGTGGCGGGCGCGCGCGCCGGTCGTGACAACGGGGTGACCGCCCCGCACCGGTAAAGGCGCGTTAACGCGCACACCGTCCCCATGGGCCATCGACAGGACGGATGGGCCCATGACGACGGTTTCTCTGCCGGACGCCGCCTCGACGGCGGCCCCGCGCCCGGCGCGGCTGGGCGGCCTGCTGGTCGCCGCCTTCGCCTTCTCGGCGACGGCCAATCTCCTCATGCTGGCGGTGCCGCTCTATTCGCTGCAGGTCCTCGGCCGGGCGATCCCGGGCCACAGCCTCGAGACGCTCGGCTTCCTCACGGGCGTGACGGTGCTGGCGCTCACCCTCGCGACGCTTCTGGAGATCGTCCGGAACCGTATCCTCCAGCGGGCGGCCAACCGGCTGGAACTGGCACTCCGCCGCCCCCTCCAGCGCGAGGCGTTCACCGCCGGTCAGGCACAGCGGGCGGCGGACCTGTCCGAGGCGCGGGGGTTCCTGTCGCGGCCGACCATGGCGGGGCTCCTCGACCTGCCGTGGGCGCCGGTCTACGGCGTCGTGATCTGGTGGATCCATCCGCAGATCTTCGCGCTCGCCGCCTTCGGGGCGCTGGCCGTCGTCGTGCTCGGCATCGTCTCGCACCACCTGACCGAGGGGCAGGCCGACGCCGCGCGGGCGGCGGCGCAGCCGGCCGACCGGATCACGTCGGCGCTCGCGGCCGATCCCGGCGACGGGCGCGCGATGCGCGCGGTGGACGGCATGCTCGACCGCTGGATCGCGGCGACCCAGGCGGGCAACGCGCACTTGAGCGACGCGGCCGACCGCGGCGGCCTCCTGGGCGCGCTGACCCGCTGGGTGCGAACGCTGATCCAGATCGGCGTGACGGGGGTCGGCGCGATCCTCGTCATCGACCAGCAACTCTCGCTCGCCGGCATGATCGCGACGACGATGCTCGTCGCGAAGGCCAT
>JBIJED010000415.1:0-3730 GCA_044343785.1 Azospirillales bacterium
TGGCCGCATCACACCGCGCCTTCTGGTCGCCCAGCGTGCGCAGCGAGCCGACGGTGCGGTCGAGCTCCTCGTTCCGGAAGCCGGTCCACGACCAGCCCCCCGGCTGGTCCCAGCGCGAGTTCCAGACCTGGTCGAGGATGACCGGGTCGGGCGAGCGCTGGCGCAGGAACATCAGGTCGAAGTCGCGCCGGTTCACGCGGTCGAGCTGCACCGGACCGGGAAGCAGCTCGACGTTCAGGTCGACGCCGATCCGGCGGTACTGGGTCTGCAGCGCCTCGCCGATCTCCTTGTGGTGGATCGTGGCGTAGCTGATGCGCAGCGGCGTGCCGTCGGGAACGCCCTGGACGCCCTGCGCCTCGCGGATCGGCCTGCCGGCGGGAAGCCGCCAGCCGGCCGCGTCGAGCAGCTGGCGCGCCCGGTCCGGGTTCGGCGGATACATGGCCGAGCTGGCGTCCCAGAAGCAGGGATGGACGTTGTCGAGCGGGCCGTCGGACTTGATGTACTGACCGTCGTACAGAAGGGTGTTGATCGCCGGCATGTCGCGCGCGAACAGCAGCGCCTGCCGCACCCGGATGTCGGACAGCATGGGGCGGCGCAGGTTGAACACGAGCTGGAGGCCCGTGCCCGACTGGCCGGCGGAAACGAAGGTCGCGTTGCGGCTGCCCTTGTATTCGGTGATCGCGTCCGGCGTCAGGCTGAAGCCGACCAGCGTCGTGCCGTTGGCGACGGCGCCGTTCAGCACCGCGTTCTCGCCGATGAAGCGGACCGTCAGCGTGTCGACGTAGGCCGGACCCTGGTGGGCGGCGGCCGGGTTGCCGCCCTTGTAGTCGGCCCACTTGCGGAAGACGATCCGGTCGTTCTTCACCCACTCGCCCAGCGTGAAGGGACCGGTGCCGACCTGGTTGCGCTGGAATTCGGCGACGCCGAAGCGGTTGAACGCGGTCGGCGACCAGATCGGCATACGGCGGATGCCGTCCAGCAGCGTCACCCACGGGGCGTCGTAGCCGATGCGGACCGTGAGCGGGTCGACCACCTCGATCGACTTGATCGGCCCGACCTCGCTCTTCAGCTGCGCCGACGAGGTGCGCGGATCGAGGATGCGCTCGAAGTTCGCCTTGACGGCGGCGGCGTCCATGTCGGTGCCGTCCTGGAACTTCACGCCCGGACGGAGCCGGAAGGTCCAGACCGTGCCGTCGGCGTTCACGTCCCACGCGGCGGCCAGCGCCGGCTTGTAGACCTTGTCGCTGTCCAGCACGACCAGCGGGTCGCTGACGAACGAGTTGAAGAGCCAGGTGGACTGGTAGGGGTCGATGTGCCCGTCGAGGTTGGCCGGCTCCTGGTTCGCGGGGAACGCGATCGTCAGGTTCCCGCCCGACCGCTGCGCCCAGGCCGGCGTGGCCGCGAGGCCCGCGGCGACGAGCGCCAGGGCGGCGACGCCCGTCTTCAGTTTCCCGATGGTCAACGTCATCTGCGCTCTCCCGTTCGTCGTCGCGTTTGCCGTCCTCACGCCGCGGCCGGCCGGTCGGGCCGGGGCTGCGCACGAAATCCCTGTCCGCCGGTCGTCCGGGCGACCGGTCACGTTTGTATTACAAATAGACAGCGCCGGCCCGCATGAGTCAACGCCGCCGCCGTCATCCGACGATCGACAGAGGCGACGGGAGGCGGTGCCAGGCGGTGTCGGCGTCGGTGTCGGTCCGTGGCCAGACGACGGCGAAGGCGCCGTCCCGGTCGAGGGTCGCCGCCGGCGCGTGCCACACCGTCGGGGCATAGGAGACGCCGACCGTGCCCGGCAGGACGAAGGCTTGGACGTCGTCGAGATCCGGGGTCCCGTCGGCCCCCGTCCCGGCCACCACCACGACGAACCGCGCGACGTCGAGCGGCAGGAAGGTCTGCCAGTTGTGGGGGTGCCGCTCGAAGGCCGGGAGCGGGTGGGGCAGGGCGACCGCCTTCGTCCGGTTCACGTGGAGCCGCGGCACGAGGCCGTGCCCGGGCGCGAACGCGAGGCACTCGCTGTAGTCGGCCCGAACGCCGGCCTCCGCCGGCGCCTCCAGCAGGCGGCCGAAGCGGCGGAAGGCGGCGGCGTCCGGCGGACCGGCCGACACCGTCCTCACGCCGCCACGCCCATGCGGAACCGTTCGGCCCAGTGGCGGGCGATGTCGACCCGCCGCGTGGTCCAGACGCCGGGCGTGCCGGCGACCAGATCCATGAAGCGCGCCAGTCCGGCGATGCGTGCCGGATGGCCGAGGATGCGCGGGTGGATGCCGACGGACATCATCTTCGGATGCGTCGCCCCCTCCGCGTACAGCACGTCGAACGCGTCCTTCAGCATCTCGAAGAAGGCGGACGTGGTGCCGTGGGTGCCCAACAGCTTCACGTCGTTGGTGACCAGCGAATAGGGCACCACCAGGTGCTGGCGGCCATTCACCTGCGCCCAATAGGGAAGCTCGTCGTTGTAGGCGTCGCTGTCGTAGAGGAAGCCGCCCTCCTCGACGAGGAGTTCGCGGGTCCGCACGCTCGGCGCATAGCGGCAGTACCAGCCGAGCGGGCGCTCGCCCGTCGTCTCGACGAGGCTCCGGACCGCCTGCTGGATCTGTTCGCGCTCCTCCTCGGCCGTCAGCTTGTAGTGCTCGATCCAGCGGTTCCCGTGGCAACAGACATCCCAGCGGGTCTGGCGGATGAGGGCCGCCACGTTCGGATTGCGGGCGATCGCGACCGCGCAGCCGAACACCGTCGCCGGAAGGCCCCGCTCCTGGAACAGCCGTGCGATGCGCCAGATGCCGACACGGCTGCCGTACTCGTACATGCTCTCCGAGGCGAGGTCGCGGTCGCCGACCGGCACGCGGGGTGCGGCCACCTCGGTGAGCGTCGCCTCCGACCGCCCGTCGCCGTCGCCGATCGAATACTCGGATCCTTCCTCGTAATTGATGACGAAATTCACCGCGAGCCGCGCCCCGCCCGGCCAGGCCGGATCGGGCGGGTTCGGGCCGTAGCCGACGAAGTCTCGTCTCGCCGGATCGCGCGTCTTCGGCATGGGCGTCCGTTCCCCCGAGCGTCGCCCCGGCCTCACGGCCGGGTGCGCGGCCCCTGGACCTTGTTGAAGAAGCAGCACCAGTCGCCGGTGGTCACGTTCACCAGCGCGCGCAGGCCGAAGATCATGCCGTCCGCCGGCGCCTTCAGCTCGGCCAGCGGCCGGCCGAAGAAGTCGACGATGGTGGCGATCTTCGTTCCCGCCTTCATGGGGGTCAGGAACTCGATGTCCGGCTCGGGCAGGAACATGCCGGACGCCGGGGCGAGCAGGGCCTCCTGCACGCCCTTGGTCGGGTTCGGGTCGTACTTCGCCTCGCCCGGGATCATCGCGTAGTGCCGCATGACGTTCAGCAGCGCGTCGGCCAGCGTGCGGCCGACCTTGTGGAACGCCTTGGGCGAGGTGGCCGAGCGGCCGCCGAGCTCCACCGTGATCCCGGCCTTGCCCTCCTCGGCCATCACGGCCATCGGGTTCCCCTTCGGATTGAAGGAGGACATGATGCAGCCCCAGCCCGGACCCATGGCGATGCCGAGTTCGACCGATTCCGGCCGCTCGTCCACGAACATCGCCTCGGCGAGGTAGGAGTGCGCGCCGCCCGAGTGGATCGAGATCTCGAGGTCGGCCACCTTGCGCATCCACTCGGAATGCGCCCAGGTGATCCGCTCCGTCAGGTAGCCGTCGGCGCGGCCCGGATAGATGCGGTTG
>JBIJED010000416.1:0-3728 GCA_044343785.1 Azospirillales bacterium
TGGATGGCGTTCCCGTGCCTGTCGGCCAGGACCTGGATCTCGATGTGGCGCGGCTGCGTCACGTACTTCTCGATGAAGACGCGCTCGTCGCCGAAGCTCGACCGGGCCTCGTTGCGGGCCGATCGCAGGCCGTCGCGCGTCTCCTGGTCGTCGCGGGCGATGCGCATGCCCTTGCCGCCGCCGCCCGCCGACGCCTTGATCATCACCGGATAGCCGATCTCGCGCGCGATGCGGATCGCCTCCTCCTCGGTGGCGATGTCGCCCAGATAGCCGGGGACCGTGCTGACGCCCGCGGCCCTGGCCAGCTTCTTCGACTCGATCTTGTCGCCCATGGCGGCGATGGCGTCGGGCCCGGGGCCGATGAAGGTCACGCCGGCGGCGGCCAGCGCCCGCGGGAACGCCTCCTTCTCCGACAGGAAGCCGTAGCCCGGGTGGACCGCCTGCGCCCCGGTCCTCCGGCATGCCTCCACGATCCGGTCCATGACCAGATAGCTCTGCGCCGAGGGTGCGGGGCCGATCGCGACCGCCTCGTCCGCCATCTCGACGTGCAGCGCGCCGGCGTCGGCCTCGGAATGCACCGCGACCGTCCGGATGCCCATGCGCCGTGCGGTCTTGATCACGCGGCAGGCGATCTCGCCACGGTTGGCGATCAGGATCTTCTCGAACATCCGGGCGGGTCCTGCACAAATCCACGACGCGAGCGAAATGGACCCGACCGGGGTAGGGTCGTCAAGTGCGCCGGACAGCGCGGGCGCCGCGCCGGACCGTCAGACGGCGAAGACGAGGCAGGTGCTGGTGGCATGGGCACAGACGCGCCCTTGGCCATCGACGATGCGCGCCTCGGCCACTGCCGTCTGCCGGCCCCGGGTGACGATCCGCCCCTCGCAGGCGACCTCGCCCGTGTCCGTCGTCATGGCCCGGGTCAGGTTCACCTTGTATTCCAGCGTCGTGTAGCCCTCGCCCGCCGGAAGGGTGGACATCACCGCGCAGCCCATCGCCGTGTCGAGCAGGGTGCCGAACACCCCGCCGTGGACCATGCCGATGGGGTTGTAGTGGTGCTCGTCCGGGACCATCGAGAAGACGACGCGCCCGTCCTCGATCTCGCGGATGCCGAACCCCAGCAGAAGCGCGATCGGCGGCGGGGGCACCTCGCCAGCGGCCATCGCGCGCAGGAAATCCAGCCCGGCCATGCCCCGCGCCTTCGCGGCGATGGCCTTCGGATCGGTCCACGTGACCGTGCGTGCGCGCTCGTCCGATGACCCCACGGCCGCTCTCCCGGAAATACGAACGATCGTGCTCTACACCGTCGGCGACGGACGCACAACCGGAACGGCGCTGTTCCGGTCTCTCAGCGGCGTGCGAACGCGGCCAGACCCGAACGGGGTGCGGTCGCGAGACCGGAGGTGGGGTGGCCGATCGACGGGGCGCGGCGACCGGCTGATTCCCCCGCCGCGCTCAGGCCGGCATAGCGTCCCGGCTTTCGCCGCCCGCTCGTCCACCACACCCCGCCGAAGGCCGCGACGAAGACACCGAGCCCGGCGATGCCGGCCCAGCCGAGCAGCCGCGTGACCGAGAGGCCAGCGCCGGTCGCCGCGGCGAGGGGGGCCACGGCGGTCGACGGGCCGCCCTCGACCGCGGCACGCGGGGCCGCCTGTGGCTGCGGCGCGAGCAACGCGTCGACCCGGGCCTCGGTGCGGGGGTCCGACGGGGTGCGCTGCACCGCCGGTTGCGGCGGTGCCGCCGAGGGCGTCGGGGCCGTCGCCGGGGCGGGCGTCGTGGCGGGGGGCGACGATCCGCCCCGGGCGATCACGGCCAGCGAACTGCTCGTCGCGGTCGACCGTTCCGCCGCGACCGGTGCCTGGGGTGCCGCCCGCGGGGCGGCCGGCGGCGGGGCCGGTGCGGCGCCGCCGCGCACCTCCGGCGGCGGGGGCTGATCGCTCATGGTGAGGGTGCCGGCCGTGGCGCTGCGGGGCCGCAGTTCCATCAGCCTTCCGACCGTCGGGTCGTCCAGCTGGCCGTTCACGGTCAACCCGTTGCGCCCCTGGAACTCCCGCAGGCGCTGGCGGAAGAGGTCGGTGACCGCGCCGTCGGACCGCCCGGCGTTGAAGCCGAGCTGCGTCAGCGTCTCCTTCGCCCAGGCGATGTCGGCCTGCGCCACGGGGGCCGACGCCGCCGGCGCCGGCTGGCCGTCCGCCGGACGGGCCGGCGTCTGCTGCGCGGCGGCGGGCGGGGCGACGGCCAGGACGATGGGCAGGGCGATGGGCAGGGCGACGGTCGCCAGGAGGGCGGCGAGGATCGGAAGGGCAGGGCGCGTCATGGGGCGGCGTTCGGGCTGACTTCTCTTCGGGTCCGAACGTCGCGCCGCAAGATGGCAAGACCGCGGCAATCGCGGCCCCGCGATCACGCGTCCAGCAGCGCCGCCAGCTTCATGGCGAGCGCGGTGCTGCCCTTCACCTTCAGCTTGCCGGTCGTGAACGCCCACATCGGCGAGAGCTTGCCGTCGAGCATCTTCGCGAAGTCCGGCAGGGCCATGACGATCGTGGTCTCCGCCACCTCGCCCGTGCGCGACACCGCGGGCGGGCGCACGGTCGCATCGACCCACAGCGCCCCCTCGGCGCCGAAGTCGAACTTCACGGGCACGTTCAGGCTCGCGAAGTCGGCGGCGCGGCCGCGCAGCCTCGTCTCGATCTCGTCCAGGGTCATCGCCCGGCGTCTCCGGTCAGAGCGGGATGTTGTCGTGCTTCTTCCACGGGTTCTCGAGCTTCTTGTCGCGCAGCATGGCGAGCGACCGGCACAGGCGCCGGCGGGTGTCGTTCGGCATGATGACGTCGTCGACGTAGCCACGGGCGGCGGCGACGAAGGGATTGGCGAACTTCTGGCGATACGCCTCGGTCCGCGCCTCGATCCTGGCCGGGTCGCCCATGTCCTGGCGGAAGATGATCTCCACCGCGCCCTTCGGCCCCATCACCGCGATCTCGGCCGTGGGCCACGCATAGTTCACGTCGCCGCGCAGGTGCTTGGACGCCATGACGTCGTAGGCGCCGCCGTAGGCCTTGCGCGTGATCACGGTCACCTTCGGCACCGTGGCCTCGGCGTAGGCGAACAGCAGCTTCGCCCCGTGCTTGATGATGCCGCCGTACTCCTGCGCCGTGCCGGGCAGGAATCCGGGGACGTCGACGAACGTCACGATCGGGATCTCGAACGCGTCGCAGAAGCGCACGAACCGCGCCGCCTTGGTGGAGGACGCGATGTCGAGGCAGCCGGCCAGCACCATCGGCTGGTTCGCCACGAACCCGACCGTCTGCCCGGCCAGACGGCCGAATCCGACGATCATGTTCCGGGCGTAGTCCGGCTGGACCTCGAAGAAGTCGCCCTCGTCCACGACCTTCAGGATCAGCTCCTTCATGTCGTAGGGCTTGTTCGGGTTGGACGGGACGAGACTGTCGAGCGCCGGCTCGTTCCGGTCGGTCGGGTCGGCCGTCAGGCGGACCGGCGGGCGCACCCGGTTCGACGACGGCAGGAAGTCCATGAAGCGGCGGACCTGGAGGATCGCCTCCACGTCGTTCTCGAAGGCGAGGTCGGCCACGCCCGACTTCGTGGTGTGGGTGACCGCACCGCCCAGCTGTTCGGCCGTCACCACCTCGTGCGTCACCGTCTTCACCACGTCGGGGCCGGTGACGAACATGTAGGAACTGTCCTTCACCATGAAGATGAAGTCCGTCATCGCC
>JBIJED010000417.1:0-3726 GCA_044343785.1 Azospirillales bacterium
TATTGAATCCCACCGCGACAGCCGAAGGTGGGTGTTCTCGTCATCGTTCACTTCGGAGTTGATCTGCCATCCGCCCGAAGAGTGTCGCCAATCTACGAACAGGCGTTCCTTTCGGAGAGACAGCCTGCGATCAGAAATACAACTAAGAGTAGCATTTCCCGCCGAGAGGCGCGCAGGAATGACAGAGCATGGCGGGGCGACCTTCGACGCCTTCGTGTCCTGGTGCCGCATCAACGGCGTTCCCGTCGATCCCGAAGGTCTTTCCCATCGGCTGGGCGGCGGCCCGGTCACGCCCGAGACGCTGCTGCGCGCCGCCCGGGCCATGGGCCTCAAGGCCAGGGTGGTCCGGGCCGCCTTCGTGCGTCTGGCCGGCCTGCCGCTCCCTGCCGTCGGCGTCCAGCGCGACGGCGGGTTCCTGCTCGTCGCCCGCGCCGCCGAAGACCGCGTGCTGGTGCAGGAGGCGGGGGCAGCCGGCCCCCGCGTGCTCGACCGCGCCGCGTTCGAGGCGGTGTGGGACGGGCGGCTCGTGCTGCTGGCCCGCCGCGCGAGCCTGGGTGATCTCGCACGCCGGTTCGACGTCTCCTGGTTTCTGCAGGCGATGGGCAAGTACCGGCATCTCCTCGGCGAGGTGCTGCTGGCCTCCTTCGTCCTCCAGCTGATCGCCCTCGTCACGCCGATCTTCTTCCAGGTCGTGATCGACAAGGTGCTGGTGCATCGCGGGCTGTCGACGCTCGACGTGCTGGCGATCGGCCTGCTGGCGGTCACCCTGTTCGAGACGCTGCTGACGGTGCTGCGGACCTGGCTGCTCGCGCACACCACCACGCGCATCGACGTGGAGCTGGGGGCGCGCGTCTTCCGCCACCTGCTGGCCCTGCCGATGGCCTACTTCAACGCGCGCCGCACGGGCGACAGCGTGGCCCGGGTGCGCGAGTTGGAGCACATCCGCGAGTTCCTGACCGGCCAGGCCCTCACCATCGTCCTCGACCTCGTGTTCTGCCTCGTCTTCGTGGCGATCATGGTGTGGTACGCGCCACTTTTGGCGCTGATCGTGGTCGGGGCGTTCCCGCTCTACGTCCTGGTCTCGGTGGTGGTGACGCCGCTGTTCCGCCGCCGGCTGGACGAGAAGTTCGCCCGTGGAGCTGAGAACCAGGCCTTCCTGGTCGAGAGCGTGTCTGGCGCCGAGACGCTGAAGGCCATGGCGGTCGAACCGCAGATGCAGCGCCGCTGGGAGGAGCAGTTGGCGGCCTACGTCGGCGCGTCGTTCAAGGTGGTGAGCCTCGCCAACGTCGCGTCGAACGCGATCCAGCTCGTCTCCAAGCTGGTGACGATCGGCGTGCTCTACTTCGGCGCGCTGCTGGTGATCGACAACAGCCTGTCGGTGGGCGAGCTGGTCGCCTTCAACATGTTCGCCCAGCGCGTCGCCCAGCCGGTGCTGCGCCTCGCCCAGCTCTGGCAGGACTTCCAGCAGACGCGCATCTCGGTCGATCGCCTGGGCGACATCCTGAACACCCCGCCCGAGCCCCAGTTCACCCCCGGCCGCATGGCCCCGCCGCCCATCCGGGGCGAGGTTGTGCTGGAGCACGTCACCTTCCGCTACCGCCCCGACGGGCCGGAGGTGCTGAGCGACGTGTCGTTGCGCATCGCGGCGGGCGAGGTGATCGGCATCGTCGGCCCCTCGGGCTCGGGCAAGTCGACCGTCACCCGCCTCGTCCAGCGCCTGCACGCGCCCGTGGCGGGCCGGGTGCTGGTCGACGGGCTCGACCTCGCGCAGGTCGAGACGGCGTGGCTTCGCCGGCAGATCGGGGTGGTGCTGCAGGAGAACGTGCTGTTCGACGGCTCGGTGCGGGCCAACATCGCGCTGGCTGACCCCGGCATGCCGATGGAGCGGGTGGTGGCCGCCGCCCGGCTGGCCGGGGCGCACGAGTTCGTGCTCGAACTGCCCGACGCCTACGACACCCACGTGGGCGAGCGCGGGGTGGGGCTGTCGGGCGGGCAGCGCCAGCGCATCGCCATCGCCCGCGCACTCGCCACCGACCCGCGCCTCCTGATCTTCGACGAGGCGACCAGCGCGCTCGACTATGAGAGCGAGCGGGTGATCCAGACCAACATGCGCGAGATCTGCCGCGGGCGGACGGTGATCGTCATCGCCCACCGCCTGTCCGCCGTCCGCCACGCCGACCGCATCGTCACCATCGAGCGCGGGCGGGTGGTGGAGGCGGGGACGCACGACGAACTGCTGCGCACGGGCGGGCGCTATGCCTCGCTCTGGCGCCTCCAGGGAGGGGGCGAGCCATGACGACGACCCGGACGCCGGACCCCGCCGGCCTCGCCTTCCTGCCCGCGGCGCTGGAGGTGATCGAGACGCCGCCCAACCCGCTCGGCCGGCGGCTCATCTGGTCGGTGTGCGGGCTCGCCGCCGTGGCGCTGGCGTGGTCGTGGTTCGGGCACGTGGACGTGGTGGCGGTGGCCCCCGGCCGCATCATCCCGTCCGACCGGGTGAAGCTGGTGCAGCCGTTCGAGACCGCCGTGGTCCGCAGCCTCCACGTGGCGGAGGGGCAGCGGGTGGCGGCCGGCGACCTTCTGGTCGAACTCGACGCGACCGACGCCACGGCCGACGCCGAGCGCCTCGCCCACGATCAGGTCGTGGCCCTGACGGAAACCGCACGCCTGCGCGCCGCACTGGCCGCAGCCGACGCGCCAGGGGCCGATCCGCTGGCGCTTCTCGCCCTGCCCGAGGCTGCGGCACCGGCGTTGCTGGCGACCCAGTCGGCCCTTCTGGCGGCCCAGGTGGGCGAGCACCGGGCCCGCCTCGGCGCCATCGACCGACAGATCGCCCAGCGCCGGGCGGAGATCCGCACCCTGCGCACCACCGCCGCCCGCTACGAGGCGACGTTGCCCCTGATCCGCGAGCGCGAGCGGGCGCGCGCCCACCTCGCCGACCAGGGGCACGGGTCGCGCCTGACCGCGCTGGAGATCCGCCAGTCGCTGGTGGAGGCGGAGCACGAGTTGGCCGCCGCCCGGGCACGCGAGGGGGAGGTGGCGGAGGCGCTGGCGGCGTTGGAGGCGCAGCGCGCGCAGGCGGAGGCCGAGTTCCGCCGCACGTTGCACGCCGACCGCGCGACGGCGGAGCAGCGGGCGGCCGGCCTCGCCCAGGAGCTGCGCAAGGCGGAACAGCGGCGGGGCCTCCACCGTCTCGTCGCCCCGGTCGACGGGACGGTGCAGCAGCTGGCGATCGCCACCGTCGGCGGGGTGGTGACACCGGCGCAGACGCTGATGGTGGTGGTGCCGCGCGACGCGGTGCTGGAGGTGGAGGCGCAGGTCGAGAACAAGGACATCGGCTTCGTCGCGGAGGGTCAGCGGGTGGCGGTGAAGGTGGACACCTACCTCTTCACCCGCTTCGGGCTTCTGGACGGCACGGTCCGCCACGTCTCGGCCGACGCCGCGACGGGGGAGACGCGGCCCGACGGCACGCGGGCGGAGACGGCGCGCCCCGGCCCGCCCACCTATCCGGTGCGGGTGACGCTGGCGCGCACGACGTTGCGGGCCGAGGGGCGGGACCTGCCGCTTGGGCCGGGGATGACCGTGACGGCGGAGATCACGATCGACCGCCGCCGCATCCTCGCCTTCTTCCTCGACCCCATCGCCAAACGCGCCGACGAAGCGCTGAAGGAGCGGTGAGCCATGGCGCGGCAAGATTGCACCGCCTACGCGTCCTTGCCGATGGTT
>JBIJED010000419.1:0-3712 GCA_044343785.1 Azospirillales bacterium
ACATGTTGTCCGGTCGCACCGAGCCGTGACCGATGCCCCGGGTGGCGAGGTTGCGCAGCGCGGACACCGCCGGCCGGAGGAGGGCCGCGACCAGCATGTCCTCCGGCATCGGTTCGCGCGGGGTGACGAGATTCTTCACCACGCGGGCGCCCGCAGGACGGGCATAGACGACGGCGAGGCGACGGCCGCGGGCCGGCGGCCAGTCGACCGGCCCGGCGTTGACCAGCTCGACCAGACCGGTCGGGTCCGTCTCGACCAGCTGCAGCGCGACATCGAACCGCGCCGGAAGGCCGCGGTCGCAGACGAGGGCGAAGAACTCGGCCAAACCGTCCCGCGGGCTGACGGCGCGATAGGCAAGCGCGCCGTCGGCGTTGAACGCCGGCATCGGCTGGTCCGGGAAGAGCTGGTGCTTGGTGCCGAGCGGTACCGCCGTGGCGGCCGATGACCGACCGCCCGGCCCGCCGCCGTTCGTCTCCGCAGCCGTCACGTCCGCCTCGATCGCCACGCCCATGATTTGCGAGCAGAGGATAGCGCAACAGGACCGGGAGCGTAAGCGCCTTGGCGCGACCCCGGACGGGGATCAGTCGTCGAACGGGTCGCGCATCAGGATCGTGTCGTCGCGCTCCGGCGAGGTCGACAGCAGGGTCACCGGAGCCCCGATCAGCTCCTCGACCCGGCGGACGTACTTGATGGCCGTGGCCGGGAGGTCGTTCCAGGAGCGGGCGCCACGGGTGCTCTCGCTCCAGCCCTCGTGCTCCTCCCAGATGGGCTCGACCTCGGCCTGCACCGTCTGGCCCGCCGGGAGGTGGTCGAGCACCTGCCCGCGCCAGCGGTAGCCGGTGCAGAGCCGGATGGTCGCGAAACCGTCCAGCACGTCCAGCTTGGTGAGCGCGATGCCGTGGATCCCGGCGACCGTGATCGCCTGCCGCACCATCACCGCGTCGAACCAGCCGCAGCGGCGCTTGCGGCCGGTCACGGTGCCGAACTCGCGCCCGCGCTCGCCGAGCCGTTCGCCCTCCGGTCCCTTGTCCTCGGTCGGGAACGGGCCCGAACCGACCCGCGTAGCCGACGCCGTCCGGCCCGATGCCGCTTCCGCTCGCCGCCTGGGCGGTGAGGGTGGTCGAGGAGGTGACGAAGGGATAGGTGCCGTGCTCCACGTCGAGCATGGCGCCCTGCGCGCCTTCGAACAGGATGCGCTTGCCCGCGCGCCGCATCTCGTCGAGCCGGCGCCAGACGACCCCGGCGTAGGGGAGGATCCGCGGCGCGACCTCCTCCAGCTTCGCCAGCACCCCGGCCGCGTCCGCCTCGGGCGCGCCGAGGCCGCGCAGCAGGACGTTGTGGTGGTTGACCAGATAATCGACCTTGTGCGCCAGCACCGGCGGGTCGGCGAGGTCGCAAACGCGGATCGCGCGGCGCCCGGCCTTGTCCTCGTAGGCGGGACCGATCCCGCGGCCGGTGGTGCCGATCCTGTCGGCGCCCCTCGCCTCCTCACGCGCGCGGTCGATCTGGCCGTGCACCGGCAGGATGAGGCAGGCGTTCTCGGCCAGCAGCAGCGTCTCGGGCGTGATGGTCACGCCCTTGCCGCGCAGCGTCTCGATCTCGGCCAGGAGCGCCCAGGGATCGACCACGACGCCGTTGCCGATCACCGACAGCTTGCCCGGCCGCACCACGCCCGACGGCAGCAGACTGAGCTTGTACTCGACGTCGCCGATCACGAGCGTGTGGCCCGCGTTGTGGCCGCCCTGGAACCGGACGACCACGTCGGCCCGGCTCGACAGCCAGTCGACGATCTTGCCCTTGCCCTCGTCGCCCCACTGGACGCCGACCACCGTCACGTTCGCCATGGAACGCTCCTCCTGCAAATCGGGAGATGCGCGCGGGCCGGCTCAGACCGGGACCGCGGCGCCTCCGGACAGAACATGGGTGCACCCCAGCCGGGCCGCCTCGGCCACCGGGTCCGCCGCGGGCTCCAGGCCGGCGACCGCCGACCAGCCGGCCGCGCGCATCCGGGCCGCCGTCGCCGCGTCGGTGCCGTGCGGCAGATAGAGCCGGTCCGGCCGCCCGGCCGCCGGGACGGCGGCGAGCAGGGTGTCGGTATAGAGCGTGAAGCCCGTCGCGGGCTCCCCACCGGCGTCGGTCCCGGCGCGATAGCGGCCGCCGCTGCCGATCTGGACGACCGCGTCCCGCTCGTCGCGGGCGAAAAGTGTGAAGCTGACGCCGGTCTGGTACTCGAAGCCCCGGTGCTCGACCGCGTCGACGGTGATCTGCAGACCGGGCGCCGCCGCACGGACGTGGCGGACCACCTCGGTCAGCCGGGCGCGGTCGACCGCGGCCTCGGGCGGCAGGTCGAGGGCCGCCAGCGCCGCCATCGCGCCCTCGGCCGCGCCGGAGGCGGCCATCAGGTCGGCCGCCAGCCGCGCCGCGGCCCCGCCGACCGCCGCCACGGCCGCCGCGTCCTTGCGATCGAGCGCCGCGCGCAGCCGAGTGACCGCCTGGGCGTCGAGCGACAGGCTGCGGCAGATGGCCGGGACCAGGGTCGGCACGCAGAGGTCGACCGACAGGCCCCGCGCGCCGACGCCGGCCAGCGCCTCGTGGGCGAGGAGGATCGCCTCGGCGTCGGCCGTGGGCGCGAGGCTGCCGATCAGTTCCACGCCGACCTGGCCGAACTGACGCTGGGGGCGGAGCATGCTGCCCGACACCCGCAGGACCTGTCCGGCGTAGGCGAGACGGAGCGGGCGCGGCGCGCGCGCCAGCCGCGTCGTGGCGATCCGCGCGACCTGCAGCGTGATGTCGGGCCGCACCGCCAGCATCCGGCGGGAGACGGGGTCCATGAGACGGAAGCTCTGCGTCGCCACCGCCGCCCCGGCGCCCGAGAGCAGGGTCTCCTCGAACTCGATCAGCGGCGGCTTCACCCGCTCGTAGCCGTGCGTGCCGAACCGCGCCATCAGACGCTCGACCACGGACGCCTCGTGCGCCGCATCCGGTGGAAGCAGGTCCGCAAGGCCTTCGGGCAGCAGGGCTTTCGAGGGCAGATCGGTCATGGCGGCTGTGGAGGGCGTGGCCGCGGCTTCGATAGCCGAGCCCCGGGCCCGCGGCAAACGAAAAGGGCGATCGCGCCGCGGCCATCCCGCCGCCACGATTGTCGGTAGATTAAGCCGAATGTCGTACCGCCATACCCCATTCGGCCGCACCGCCGTGGCCGCCCTCCTCGGAGCCCCGCTCGTCGCAGGCCCGTTCTTCGTGGGCGCGCTCGTCGCAGGCCCGGCCGCGTCCCAGGCCCCCGCCGTCCGCGACACGCTCGGGAACGAGGCGGTCGGCCTCATGATCGACAACGCCGGCGACGGGCAGGCCGAGGCGCTGCTGGGGGTGCTCTACCTCCGCGGCGTCCGCATCGACCCCGACCCGATCGCGGCGCTGGCCTGGTTCACCCGGGCGGCGAACGACGGCCACCCGGCCGGCGTCTACGGGGCCGCCCGCATGCTGGCGGAGGGCGTGGGCGTGCCGGCGGACCCGGACCGCGCCCGGGCGCTGCTGCGCGACCGTCCACCCTCCGCCTTCGGCTCCCTCGCCGACGCGGTCCGCCAGCTTCGCCTCAGCCTCGACCTGCCGCCGGAACCCGAGTCCCCGCCGCCGCCGGCCCCGGTCGCGGCGGCGGCCCCCCCGCCGCCGCCCACCGCGCCGACCGCGGCACCGCCCTCGGCCGTGGCGCCGT
>JBIJED010000420.1:0-3711 GCA_044343785.1 Azospirillales bacterium
GGGGGCGGGGCCCGTGGCCCCCCCTCCCCCCGGGCCCCCCCCCCCGGGGGGGGGAGGGGAGATCATCCGAAGCCGCGTCCCCTCTCCCCCCCCGGGGAGAGATGGACCGCGAACAGCGGTCCATGGGAGAGGGGAGCCGCCGCGCACCGGCCGGGCCGCGCCCCATGACCACGCCGCTTCTCGACGTCCGGAACCTCCAGACGCACCTCCACACGCCGGGCGGCGTCATCCGCGCCGTCGACGGCGTGAGCGTCTCGGTCGAGGCGGGGAAGACGCTCTGCGTCGTCGGCGAGAGCGGGTGCGGGAAGTCGGTCACGGCGCTGTCGATCATGGGCCTCGTGCCGAGCCCGCCGGGGCGTATCGTGGGCGGCCAGATCCTGTTCGAGGGGCGCGACCTCCTCACCATGCCGAAGGACGACCTGGCGGCGATGCGCGGCGACCGCATCGCCATGATCTTCCAGGAGCCGATGACCAGCCTGAACCCCGCCTTCACCATCGGCGACCAGATCGCCGAGGGGGTGCGGCGGCACCGGGGCGGAACGCGGGCGGCGGCGCGGGAGCGGGCGCTGGAGATGCTGCGCCGGGTGAAGATACCGGCGGCCGAGAAGCGGCTCGACGCCTATCCGCACCAGATGTCGGGCGGCATGCGCCAGCGGGCGATGATCGCGATGGCGCTGGCGAACGATCCCCGCCTCCTGATCGCCGACGAGCCGACGACCGCGCTCGACGTCACCATCCAGGCCCAGATCCTGCGCCTCGTCCGCGACCTCCAGCGCGAGACGGGGACGGCGATGATCCTCGTCACCCACGATCTCGGCGTGGTGGCGGAGGTGGCCGACACGGTCGCCGTCATGTACGCGGGCAAGGTGGTGGAGATCGGGCCGGTGCGGCAGGTCTTCGAGGATCCGCAGCATCCCTACACGCTCGGCCTGATCGGCTCGCTCCCCTCGCTCGGCCGGCGCGAGGGGCGCCTCGCCGCGATTCCGGGCACCGTTCCGCCGCCCCACCTGTGGCCGGCGGGCTGCCGCTTCTCCACCCGCTGCCCCTTCGCCGACGCCCGCTGCCGGGCGGAGGCGCCGGCGCTGGTGGAGATGGTGCCGGGCCATTCGGTCGCCTGCCACAAGGCGCCGGTCGAGATCGGGGCCGCCGCATGACCGACGACACGATCATCGAGGCCGTGGGGCTGGAGAAGCGGTTCGGCGGTGCGTCGAAGAGCTTTTTCGGCAAGCCGACCGTGGTGCGCGCGGTCGACGGCGTCTCCTTCCGCGTGGCGCGCGGCGAGACCTTCGCCATCGTGGGGGAGAGCGGGTGCGGCAAGTCCACGCTCGCCCGGCTCCTGCTGCGCCTGATCGAGCCCTCGGCCGGCGACGTGATCTACGCGGGGCGCAACGTCACCGCCGCGAGCCCGTCGGAGATGCGGGCGCTGCGCCGCGAGATGCAGATCATCTTCCAGGACCCCTATTCCTCGCTGAACCCGCGCATGACGGTGGGGCAGCTGATCGCCGAGCCGATCGCCCTGCACGGCGTGGCGAAGGGGGCGGCGGTGCGGGAGCGGGTGGCCGGGATGCTGCGCCTCGTCGGCCTCCTGCCCGAGCACGCCGAACGCTATCCGCACGAATTCTCGGGCGGCCAGCGCCAGCGCATCGGCATCGCCCGGGCGCTCGCCTCCGGCCCGACGCTGCTGATCGGCGACGAGCCGGTGTCGGCGCTCGACGTCTCGATCCGCGCGCAGGTCATCAACCTGCTGGAGGATCTGAAGGCGCGCCTCGGCCTCACCCTGATCCTCGTCGCCCACGACCTCGCCGTCATCCGCCACACGGCCGACCGGGTGGCGGTGATGTACCTCGGCGAGATCGTGGAGCTGGCGCCGACCGACGACCTCTACGACGCGCCGCAGCACCCCTACACCCGGGCGCTGATGCAGGCGATCCCGGTGCCGCGGCCCCCGGTCGAGGGGCAGGCGCGGACCAGGCCGCTTCTGGAGGGCGACCCGCCGTCGCCCGCGAACCCGCCGTCCGGCTGCCGCTTCCACACCCGCTGCCCGCACGTTCAGCCGCGGTGCCGGGCCGAGCGGCCGGCCCTGCGCACGGTGCGGCCGGGCCATTCGGTCGCGTGCCATTTCGCCGAAGCGATCGCGGCCGCCGAGACGGCCGCCATCGCCCTTCCGCCCGCCAGCGACGCGCTCCGCCGCCGGCTGGCGCTGTTCGCGGCCGCGCAGGCCGCCCCCCCGAGAGAGACATCCGCAAAGGAGGCACCGAGATGAAGACGAAGATCGCGTTCGCGGCGGCACTGCTGGCCGCCACGGCGGCGTTCGCCCCGCCGGCGGGCGCACAGCAGTCCGTTCTCCGCATCGGCCTGCAGGAGGATCCGGACATGCTGGATCCGCATCGCGCCCGGACGTTCGTCGGCCGCATCGTCTTCAAGGGTCTGTGCGACAAGCTTCTGGACATCGATCCGGAGCTGAAGCTGGTCCCGCGGCTGGCGACCGAGTGGTCGTTCAGCGGGGACGGGCTGACGCTCACCATGAAGCTGCGCGCCGGTGCGAAGTTCCACGACGGGGCGCCGATCAACGCGGCGGCCGTGAAGGCGAACGTCGACCGCGCGCGCACCCATCCCGAGAGCCTGCGCCGCTCCGAGGTGGCGTCCATCGCCGAGGTCACGGCGGTCGACGATCTGACGGTCGCCTTCAAGCTGAAGAACCGCGACGCCACGATCCTGAGCCAGCTCGCCGACCGCGCCGGCATGCTGATGTCGCCCGCGTCGCTCGACGGCGACATCGCGGCGCGGCCCGTCTGCTCGGGCCCCTACCGGTTCGTCGAGCGGGTGCAGAACGACCGGATCGTGCTGGAGCGGTTCGCCGACCATTGGGAGGCGCAGAACCATGCCTTCGACCGGGTGATCTATCGCTCGATCCCCGACACGACGGTGCGCCTCGCCAACCTGCGCTCGGGCGAACTCGACATGATCGAGCGGCTCGCCGCGACCGACATCAAGTCCGCCCAGGGCGACCGGAACCTGCGCGTCGTCTCGACGCCGGGCATCGGCTATCAGGGCGCGATGCTGAACCACAACCACGGCGACGCGTCGAACAACCCGTTCGGCAGGGACAAGCGGGTCCGCCAGGCCCTGTCGCTCGCCCTCGACCGGGACGTGATCAACCAGGTCGTCTTCGAGGGCACGCATCCGCCGACGAACCAGCCCTTCCCGTCGGCCAGCCCCTACTTCGTCAAGGAGATCGAGGTTCCCAAGCGCGACGTGGCGAAGGCCCGGGCGCTGCTGCGGGAGGCGGGCGTGACCACGCCGCTGAAGCTCGACATGATGGTCACCAACAACCCGGTCGACGCCCAGCTGGGCCAGGTGATCCAGGCGATGGCGGCCGAGGCCGGTTTCGACCTCCAGCTCCGCTCGATGGAGTTCGCGACCCAGCTCCGCGAGAGCCAGCAGGGCCGGTTCCAGATCAGCCGCGTCGGCTGGTCGGGCCGCATCGACCCGGACGGCAACATCCACCAGTTCGTGACCGTCGGTGGCGGTCAGAACGACGGGCGCTACGCCAATCCCGAGGTCGACCGGCTCCTGAACGAGGCCCGCACGGTCTACGACTTCGCCGAGCGCAAGAAGCTCTACGATCAGGCGATCCGGATCATCACCGACGAGGTGGCGCTCCTGTATCTCTACAACCAGCCCTGGTACTTCGCGATGCGCACCAACGTC
>JBIJED010000421.1:0-3710 GCA_044343785.1 Azospirillales bacterium
CCACGACGGGGACCGGACGGACGACAATTTCTTCGCGACCTGGTCGCTGCCCGGCCCCCTTCTGTCGGACGCGCCCTATCCGGCGCCCTGGCCCCTGCCCGACGACGTCTGGGCGCGGATGCGGGGCGCCGACGCGCTCCACCACCGCATCCACGCGTCCGCCGTCGCCGACGGCTGGGTCGGGGCGAGCGTGTCGGTCGACGACGCCGACGCGGCCTCGGCCCCGTCCATCGCGCTTTCGGGCGGCCGTTCGGCCGGGGCCGTCCGCACCGTCGCGGCGCGGACCCGTACGTCCGGGGAGGGCGGCGGGCCGGGCGTGACCGGCCCCGACGTCCATCCGGCCGACGCGGCCGACCCGCCCGGGTTCCTGGTGGCCTTCGACGGCGTCCCGGCCCTCGTGCTCGAGGTGGTCGCCGAGGGCGGAGAGGGGGAGGGGGCATCGGTGCGCTCGGAGGTCCTGCGCCCGGAACCCGGCTGCACCACCCGGCTCTGGCGGATGGACGCGGACGCGTGGGCGCGGATGCGTACGGCCGATCGCCTCGACTGCCGGCTGATCGACCCCGCGAAGGGCGAGGGGGAGCCGGTGGACCGGATCGGCACCGCGCTGACCGACCGGTCCACGCGCGGGATCGGACGGCTGGCGCGCCAGCTTCCCGGGCGCGAGGATGCCGCCCGCATGGACGAGGCGGCCTGGCGGGCGCGACGCCCCGTCTGATCCGCGCGCCCGATCCGCCCCGGCGAACAACGCGCACCCGCACCGTCCGGTAGCGCGCACAGTTGTTCGCCATACGGATCTTGTGCGTTGCACGGTCCCCGCTTCGCCGCCATAGTCGACGTCACGGACGGGACGTACGGCGGCGAACGACCGCGCGGCGGGGCACGGCCCCCGCCCGGAACAGGCGACCCGACCGTGTCCGTGTCACGCTCATTGGGAGGTAGGGGATGAGGAGCCTCTTGGGATGGACCGTCGCCGTCGCGATGGCCGTCGGCACACCCGCGCTGGCCCAGGCGCAGTCGGTGCTGACGATCGGCGTCCGGTCCGAGGCGAGTTCGATGGACCCGCACTGGACGCAGCTGTCGGGTGACAAGCAGGTCGAGCAGCACATCTTCGAGCGGCTGGTCGATCTCGACCACAATTCCCAGCCGATCCCGGGCCTCGCGACCGCGTGGCGGACGACCGATCCCCAGACCTGGGTGATCGAGCTGCGCCGGAACGTGCGCTGGCACGACGGCGAGGCGTTCGACGCCGACGACGTGATCTTCTCGCTCGACCGGCTGGCCGCCGGCGTGGCCGGCGCGCCCGCCAGCCCGGCGTTCGCGCTCGCCAAGGCCGGCAAGAAATGGACGAAGGTGGACAGCCACACCGTCCGCATCACCACCGACGGCCCCTATCCCCACATGGCCGAGGACCTCGCGTTCGTCGGCATGATCCCCGAGCACAAGGCCCGCGGCGTCACCGCCTCGGTCGACTTCAACAACGGCCGCGCGACGGTGGGCACCGGCCCGTACCGCTTCGTCGAGTACCGCCCCGGCGACCGCATCGTGCTGGAGCGCTTCGACGGCCACTGGGGCACCAGGCCCGAGTGGGACCGCGTCGTGTTCCGCCCGATCACCCAGGACGCCTCGCGCCTCGCCGCCCTTCTGAACGGCGACGTCGACATCATCGACTATCCGCCGACCCCCGACGTGCCGCGCCTGCGCAGCGACCGCCGCGTCGCCATCAGCGAGATCGCGTCCGACCGTCTGATCCAGCTCCAGTTCGGCTATCGCGACGTCGAGCCCTTCGTGTTCGACAGGAACGGCCAGCCGCTGGGCATCAACCCGTTCCGCGACGTCCGCGTCCGCAAGGCGCTGTCGCTCGCCATCAACCGCGAGGCGATCAAGGACCGCATCATGGGCGGCTCCTCGATCCCGACCCGCAACATCGTTCCGCCGGGCTTCTTCGGCCACAACGACGCGCTCCGCGCCGATCCGTTCGACGCCGACCAGGCGCGCCGGCTGCTCCAGCAGGCGGGCTTCGGCGACGGCTTCAAGGTCACGCTGCACGGGCCGAACAACCGCTACGTCAACGATCAGCCGATCGTCGAGGCGATCGCGCAGATGTGGACGCGCATCGGGATCCAGACCGACGTCGTCACCATGCCGCGCAACGTCTTCTTCACCGACGTCATCCGCGGCGATCCCTCCACCGTCCCCGGCGTGGACATCCCGAAGTTCAGCGTGTGGCTGACCGGCTGGGGCACCGTGGCGGGCGAGGCGACCTACACCGTCACCGGCCTTCTGGAGAGCTACAACGCCGCCACCGGCACCGGGAACGGCAACTGGGGCCGCTATTCCAACCCGCGCATCGACGTGCTGGCCTTCCGGGCGCGGCAGGAACTCGACCCGCAGGTCCGGCTCCGCTTCCTCCAGGAGGCGACGAAGATCGGCATGGACGACCACGCGCTCATCCCGCTGCACTTCCAGGTGAACCAGTGGGCGCACCGCGCCAACCTGAAGCACCTGCCGCGGGTGAACGAGCGGACCATGGCGTACGACGTGTCGCGGGTCCGCTGATCCTCCGACCGACGTCCGGGGGCGGCGTTCCGGCGCCGCCCCCGCCACGCATCCGCTGAGATAGGGACCCCGCGCCTTGTCGGCCTTCATCCTGCGACGGTTGCTGCAGAGCCTCTTCGTCGTCTTCGTGATGACGCTGCTGGTCTTCTTCGGGGTGAACGTGATCGGGAACCCGGTCTACGTCTTCGCCAGCCCCGACTGCAACCAGGCCTGCGTGAACGGGATCATCCGCAGCCTGGGGCTCGACCGTCCCGTCTGGGAACAGTACGTGTACTTCATGAACGGGGCGGTCCGGGGACAGCTCGGCAACTCGTTCACCTTCGGCGTGCCGGCGATGCAGCTGATCCTCGAACGGCTGCCTGCGACGCTCGAACTCGCCTTCGCCTCGCTGTTGCTGGCCATCCTCGTGGGGCTGCCGCTCGGCATGTGGGCGGGCATGCGGCCCGACGCCTTCTCCAGCCGCGCGATCATGACCGTCTCCACGCTGGGGTTCAGCGTGCCGACCTTCTGGATCGGGCTGATCCTGATCCTCTTCTTCTCGGTCCACCTCGGCTGGCTGCCGGCGGTGGGGCGGGGCGACACCGTCTCCGTCCTCGGCGTCGAGGTGAGCTTCCTCACCCTCGACGGCCTCTCGCACCTGATCATGCCGGCCTTCACGCTCGCGCTCTTCAACATGTCGCTGGTGATCCGCCTCGCCCGCGCCGGCATGCGCGAGGTGCTCTACGCCGACTTCGTGAAGTTCGCCCGCTCGAAGGGCCTCTCGCCGTCGCGCATCCTGTTCGTCCACGTGCTGAAGAACATCATGATCCCGATCGTGACCGTGATGGGCATGGAGTTCGGCGGGACCGTCGCCTTCGCCGTGGTCACGGAATCGATCTTCTCCTGGCCCGGCGCCGGCAAGATGCTGATCGACGCGATCGAGGTGCTCGACCGGCCGCTGATCGTCGCCTACCTGATGCTGGTCGTGGTGATGTTCGTGGTCATCAACCTCGTCGTCGACATCCTCTATTCGCTGCTCGACCCCCGCATCCGCTTCTCGGGGGCCGCACGATGACCGCGGCGGGCGGCATCGGCCGCAAGACGCCGGCGGAGCGGGCGGCGGACGGGGCGGACCGCCCCTTCCGCACCTTCGCCCGCCGCTACGCGCAGAGCGC